>NZ_JBVHHY010000017.1:129114-203721 GCF_055560835.1 Kitasatospora sp. NPDC023120
CTACAAAGGCCAGAGGCCCGGAGGATCCTTCCTCCGGGCCTCCGGTGTTTCCGGGCCCGTTTCCGGGGGTTTCCCCCGGGGGCGGTCGCGCGATCCCGAAGCGGTGGGAACCGCTCCGGTACTATCGACCGTCGCCAAGGAGGACGGCAGCGGGGTTTGTGGGGTGGATGTGTCGGGAAATCGACAAAGCGCCGAAGCAAGTTCGTCGGCTTCGGGTCGGCCCCGCCCGAATTCGGCCGGGGCAGGTGTACGCGGGTAGCGGGTGATGCGACGATGGGACACATGGGGGACGGTGCACGGCTGCTGACCAGCCGTCGGGTCCGGCGCCTCTCCTGGGAGTCCCCCCGGTCGTACGCCGGGACACGATGCCGCGACACTCTGGGGGAGCGGGAGTCGGCATGAGGCTGATCGGCAAGTCAGGCGCCAAGTCCGCCGCGGCACCCGAGGCGGACACCGACGCCTGGGCGGAGAGCGTCGAGAGCCCCGACAGCCGCCCCGGAGCCCTGCCCGCCCAGCGCACCAGCGGACTGTCCGAGCGCCCCACCCCGGGCTACGGCCCGGACAGCCTGGTCCACGTGCCCACCCGCCAGTTCGCCGCCGCCGTCGGCGCGTACGGGGAGCGCCCCGGCGAGGAGCCGGCCTCCGGCGCCGCGCTCGACCCGGCGGGCCTGGACCCGACCAGCTTCGAGACCGCGCTCGCCGCCCGCGAGTCCGCCGCCCTGGAGGCCCGGCACCGGCAGGCCGCCGACGGCGGGGACCCGGACGCCGCCGGCCGGCTGGGCACTCTGCTGCTGCGCCGCGGCGACCTGGAGGACGCCGAACCGTACCTGCGCGCCGCGGCCGCGGCCGGGGTGCGCGCCGCCGCCAACAACCTCGGCGTGCTGCTGCACCAGCAGGGCCACCGGGCCGAGGCCGCCCAGTGGTGGCGCCAGGCCGCCGTCGCGGGCAGTGCCCCGGCCGCGCACGCGCTCGGGCTGCAGCTGCGCGACCAGGGCGAGGAGGAGGCCGCCGAGTACTGGCTGCACTTCGCCGCCGACCACGGCCACCCGCTCGGCGCCTACGCGCTGGGCGACCTGATGGAGCACCGCCGGGACGTACGGGCCGAGCGCTGGTTCAAGGTCTCCGCCGACGCCGGGCACCGGGAGGCCGCCTACCGGCTGGCCCGGATGCGCGAGGCCGCCGGGGACAAGGAGACCGCCGAGACCTGGTACCGCACCGCCGCCGCCCGCAGCCACGCCCGCGCCGCGCTGCGCCTCGGCGTCCTGCTGGAGGAGCGCTCCCGCACCGAGCAGCCGCTGCTGGAGGAGGCGGCCCGCTGGTACCGGCAGGCCGCGCAGAACGGCGAGCCGCGCGCGGCCTGCGCGCTGGGCTTCCTGCTGCGCGACTCCGGGGACCTCGCGGCGGCCGCCGAGTGGTGGCAGGAGGCCGCCGAGGCCGGGGACGGCAACGCCGCCAACGCGCTCGGCGCCCTGCACGCGAGCCGCGGCGAGGCCAAGGAGGCCGAGCGCTGGTACCGCGTCGCCCTGGACGCGGGCGATCAGAACGGCGCCTTCAACCTCGGCCTGCTCTGCGCCGGCACCGGCCGCGAGCAGCAGGCCGAGCAGTGGTACCGCCGGGCCGCGTACGCCGGGCACCGGGAGGCCTGCAACGCGCTGGCCGTGGTGCTGCTGCAGCGCGGCGACGAGTCCGGCGCCCAGCCGTGGTTCTCCAAGGCCGCCGAGGCGGGCAGCGTGGACGGCGCCTTCAACCTCGGCGTGCTGCACGCCGGGCGCGGCGAGCAGCGGCAGGCCCAGGAGTGGTACGCGCGGGCCGCCGCCGAGGGGCACGGCGAGGCGGCGCTGCAGCTGGCGGTCGCCCAGGAGCAGCGCGGGAACCTGGCCGGGGCGCTGGAGCGCTACCGGCAGGCGGCCGCGGGCGGCTCCGCGGAGGGCGCGTTCCGGCTGGCCTCGCTACTGGACCGGCGCGGGGACGCGGACGCCGAGGCCGAGCACTGGTACGCGCTGGCGGCCGACGCCGGGCACCGGCGGGCGCAGGTGCGGATGGGCGTGCGGGCGGCCGAGCGCGGGGCGCTGGAGATCGCCGAGAGCTGGTACCGGCGGGCCGCCGAGGCCGGCAGCCGCAGCGCCGCGTTCAACCTGGGGCTGCTGCTGGCCCGGCAGGACAGCGAGGCCGAGGCGATGCTCTGGTACACCCGGGCCGCGGACGCCGGGCACGGACGGGCCGCGCTGCGCCTCGCGCTGCTGGCGCTGCGCCGGGGCGAGCCGGTGCAGGCGGAGAACTGGTGCCGGCGGGCGATCGACTACGGTCCGGCCGAGGTGGCGGAGCGCGCCGGACGGCTGCTGGGCGCGCTGCACGCCGAGCTGAGCGCGTAGCGCGGGCTCAACTCCTGCTCCGGGGGCGGCATTCGGGGCACAGGCCGCGGTAGGTGACCTCGGCGGTCGTCACGGTGAAGCCGAAGCGCTCGGCGGCGGGGAGTGCGGCGAGCGGGTCGCCGTGCGGGTGGACGTCCCGGATCGCGCCGCAGCCCGAGCAGACCAGGTGCTGGTGGGCGCGGTGCGCGTTGGGGTCGTAGCGGCGGGCGCGGCCGTCGGTGGCGACCTCCAGCACCTCGCCGAGGGCGACCAGCTCGCCGAGCGTGTTGTAGACGGTGGCGCGGCTGATCTCGGGCAGCCGGGCCGCCGCGCGGGCGTGCACCTCGTCGGCGGTGAGGTGCACGTGCTCGCCGCCGAGGACCTCGGCCACGACCCGGCGCTGCGAGGTCAGCCGCCAGCCGCGTTCGCGCAGTCTCTCCAGCAGGTCGTTCATGGACACCAGATTAAGTCAGGGTCCGGGATTGATTCCAGTGTTGACTTGGACAAAGTCCAAGTTAGGATCGTGTCATCACGACCGGACCCCGTGGAGGCACCCGTTATGACCACGCAGGACGAGCTGAGCCCGACCCTCACCACGGAGGCGGGTGCCCCCGTCGCCGACAACCAGAACACCGAGACCGCAGGCGTCGGCGGCCCGGCCCTGATCCAGGACCAGCTGCTCTTCGAGAAGCTCGCCCACTTCAACCGCGAGCGGATCCCGGAGCGCGTGGTGCACGCCCGCGGCGCCGGGGCGTACGGCACCTTCACGGTCACCGCCGACGTGACGCCCTGGACGCGGGCGGCCTTCCTGTCCGAGGTCGGCAAGCAGACCGAGGTCTTCCTGCGCTTCTCCACCGTCGCGGGCAACCTCGGCGCGGCCGACGCGGTGCGCGACCCGCGCGGCTTCGCGCTGAAGTTCTACACCGAGGAGGGCAACTACGACCTCGTCGGCAACAACACTCCGGTGTTCTTCATCAAGGACGCCATCAAGTTCCCCGACTTCATCCACACCCAGAAGCGCGACCCGTACACCGGCTCGCAGGAGGCCGACAACGTCTGGGACTTCTGGGGCCTGTCGCCCGAGGCGACCCACCAGGTCACCTGGCTGTTCGGCGACCGCGGCATCCCGGCCTCCTACCGCCACATGAACGGCTACGGCTCGCACACCTTCCAGTGGCAGAACGAGGCCGGCGAGCACTTCTGGGTCAAGTACCACTTCAAGACCGACCAGGGCATCCGCAACCTCACCCAGGCCGAGGCCAACGCCCTCGCCGGCGAGGACCCGGACAGCCACCAGCGCGACCTGCGCGAGTCGATCGAGCGCGGCGAGTTCCCCAGCTGGACGGTGCAGGTCCAGATCATGCCGGCGGCGGACGCGGCGGCCTACCGCTTCAACCCCTTCGACCTGACCAAGGTCTGGCCGCACGCCGACTACCCGCCGATCGAGATCGGCCGGCTGGAGCTCAACCGCAATCCCGACAACGTGTTCGCCGAGGTCGAGCAGTCGGTCTTCTCCCCGGCGCACTTCGTGCCCGGCATCGGCCCGTCTCCGGACAAGATGCTGCAGGGCCGCCTGTTCGCGTACGCCGACGCCCACCGCTACCGGGTCGGCATCAACGCCGACCACCTGCCGGTGAACCGCCCGCACGCCACCGAGGCCCGCACCAACGGCCGCGACGGCCACCTGTACGACGGGCGCCACGGGCGGCAGAAGAACTACGAGCCGAACAGCTTCGGCGGCCCGGTGCAGACCGGTCGCCCGCTGTGGGCCGCCACCGCCGTCGACGGGCACACCGGCAACCACGTGGCGCCCTCGCACGCCGAGGACGACGACTTCGTGCAGGCCGGCACCCTGTACCGGCTGTTCTCGGAGGACGAGAAGCAGCGACTGATCGCCAACCTGGCGGGCTTCATCGCCAAGGTCTCCGCCGACCGCGAGGACATCGTGGAGCGGGCGATCGACAACTTCCGCAAGGCCGACGCCGACTACGGGCAGCGGCTGGACGCGGCGGTCCGGGAGCTGCGCAAGCAGTAGCGGCAACCGGGCCGGGAAAGCAGCAGGCCCTGTGACCGGCTCCCACTGGTCACAGGGCCTGCAACCACGTTCAGACCGAGAGCCGGCGCAGCGCTTCCTCGTGCAGCAGGCCGTTGGAGGCGACGGCGTCGGCGCCGCCCGGGCCGGGGATGCCGTCCAGGCCGGTGAAGCGCCCGCCGGCCTCCTCGACGATGACGCAGTTCGCCGCCATGTCCCAGAGCGACAGCTCGGGCTCGGCGGCGATGTCGACCGCGCCCTCGGCGACCATCATGTAGGACCAGAAGTCGCCGTACGCGCGGGTGCGCCAGCAGGCGCGGGTGAGGTCCAGGAACGGGTCGAGGCGGCCGCGCTCCTCCCAGCCGGTGAGCGAGGAGTACGAGAAGGACGCGTCCTCGATCCGGGAGACGCCGGAGACGTGGATCCGGGAGGCCTTGGCCAGGCTGCGGCCGGCGAAGGCGCCGAGGCCCTTGGCCGCCCACCAGCGGCGCTGCAGCGCGGGGGCGGACACGATGCCGACCACCGGGCGCTCGACGCCGTCCGGGCCGTCCTCCAGCAGGGCGATCAGGGTGGCCCAGACCGGGACGCCGCGGATGTAGTTCTTGGTGCCGTCGATCGGGTCGATCACCCAGCGGCGCGGGCCGGAGCCCTGCAGGCCGAACTCCTCGCCCAGGATCGCGTCGCGCGGACGGGCGCGCTGCAGCACGCTGCGCACCAGCTCCTCGGCGGCCTTGTCGGCGTCGCTCACCGGGGTGAGGTCGGGCTTGGTCTCGATCTTCAGGTCGAGGGCGCGGAAGCGCTCCAGGGTGACCGAGTCGGCCGAGTCGGCGAGGACGTGGGCGAGTCGGAGATCGTCGTGGTAGTCGGCCATGTCCGAAACCCTAGCGAGCCCGCCCCGATCGGCACAGCCGGGCTCGCGGAGCGGGACGGAGCGTCCCGATGCGCCCCGCGGCGTCTCAGTGCGCCGTGCCGGTGAGCTGGAGGCCGATGACGCCGGCGATCACCAGGGAGATCGAGACCAGCTTGAGCACCGAGGTGCTCTCGTCCAGGAAGACCATGCCGTAGACGGCGGTGCCCGCCGCGCCGATGCCCGTCCACACCGCGTAGGCGGGGCCGACCGGCAGGCTCTTCAGGGAGAGGGTGAGCAGGCCGAAGCTGCCGAGGGCGAACACGCAGAAGCTGATGGTGGGCCAGAGCTTGGTGAAGCCCTCGCTGAGCTTGAGGTTGATCGCGAAGCCGGTCTCCAGCAGGCCGGCCAGGACCACCAGGGCCCATGCCATCGTGTGCCCTCCCAGTCGATCGACGGGTCGGACCGTGCGCGGCCCGACTTTCCTATGATCGCCAGGCGGGCACGGTCCGACACCTCGAACCGGTCGCGAACTCCGCCGCGGAGCCCCGGGCTCAGTCGCCCTCGCGGGCCTCCTTGCTGGACAGCAGACGGCGCAGCGAGTAGAGCCGGGCGGCCTCGGCGTGGCCGTCGGCGACCCAGGCGTCCAGCGCGCAGTCCTGCTCGTCGTGGCTGCACGCGCGCGGGCAGTCGGCAGTGCCGGGCTCCAGGTCGGGGAAGGCGTGGATGACCCGGGACGGGTCGATGTGCGAGAGGCCGAAGGAGCGGAAGCCCGGGGTGTCGATCACCCAGCCCGGGTCCAGCGCCTTCTTGGAGCCCGGCTTGGCGCCGGGCGGCGGGGGCAGGCGCAGCGCGAGCGCCGAGACGGTGGTGTGCCGGCCGCGGCCGGTGACCGCGTTGACGTGCCCGGTCTGCCGTTGGCGGTCCGGGACGAGGGCGTTGACCAGGGTGGTCTTGCCGACGCCGGAGTGCCCGATGAACACCGTGGAGCGCCCGCGCAGGTGCTCGCGGACCGCCTCGGCGCCGGTGGTCTCCAGCTCGTCGCGGCGGGTGACCACGTACTGGATGCCGAGCGCGGCGTAGGAGTCCAGCAGCGACGCGGCCGGGGCGAGGTCGGACTTGGTGAGCACCAGCAGCGGCTCCATGCCCGCGTCGTAGGCGGCCACCAGGCAGCGGTCGATCAGCCGGGGGCGCGGCTCCGGGTCGGCCAGGGCGGTGACGATGGCCAGCTGCTCGGCGTTGGCGACGACGATCCGCTCGTACGGGTCGTCGTCGTCCGCGGTGCGCCGCAGCACGGAGCTGCGCTCCTCGACCCGGACGATCCGGGCGAGGGTGTCGGCGTCCCCGGAGAGGTCGCCGACCAGGTTGACCACGTCGCCGACGACGACGCCCTTGCGGCCCAGCTCGCGGGCCTTCATGGCGACGACCTCGCGCTCGTGCTTGGTGCCCGGGTCGACCAGGCAGGTGAGCCGGCCGCGGTCGACGGTCAGCACCATCGCCTCGGCGGCGTCCTCGTGCTTGGGTCGGATCCTGGTCCGCGGCCGGGAGCCCCGGCGGGCGGGGCGGTTGCGGATGTCGTCCTCGTCGGCGTCCTTGCCGTAGCGGCGCATGTGCTCAGTCTCCGCTCAGAGGTCCGCCGCCGCTTCGCCGAGCAGCTCGGCCCACATCCCCGGGAAGTCGGGCAGGGTCTTGGCGGTGGTGGCGACGTTCTCCACCTCGACGCCGGGCACGGCGAGGCCGAGCACCGCGGCGGCGGTGGCCAGGCGGTGGTCCTCGTAGGTGTGGAAGATGCCCCCGTGCAGCGGGCGCGGGCGGATCCGCAGGCCGTCCTCGGTCTCCGTGACGTCGCCGCCGAGGTCGTTGATCTCCTTGGCGAGCGCGGCGAGCCGGTCGGTCTCGTGCAGGCGCAGGTGGGCGATGCCGTACAGGTGCGACTCGGAGTCGGCGAGCGCGGCGACGGCGGCGATCACCGGGGTCAGCTCGCCGACGTCGTGCAGGTCCGCCTCGATGCCGTGGATCCGGCCGGTGCCGGTGAACTGCAGGCCCTCGTCGGTGAACTCGCAGGCGCCGCCCATCCGGGTGTAGATCTCGCGCAGCTGGTCGCCGGGCTGGGTGGTGTGCTTGGGCCAGTCGCGCACGGTGACGCGGCCGCCGGTGACCAGGGCCGCGGCGAAGAACGGCGCGGCGTTGGAGAGGTCCGGCTCGACCACCAGGTCGCGGCCGATCAGGGCGCCGGGGGTGACCCGCCAGACGTCCTTCTCGCCGCCGTCCTCGGGGGCGTCGACCTGGGCGCCGGCCTTGCGCAGCATCTCGACGGTCATCCGGATGTGCGGCAGCGACGGCACCGGCCCGCCGACGTGCCGGACCTCGATGCCGTGGTTGTAGCGGGCGCCGGAGAGCAGCAGGGCGGAGACGAACTGGGACGAGGAGGAGGCGTCCAGCTCGACCGGGCCGCCGTCGAGCGAGCCGGTGCCGTGGACGGTGAGGGGGAAGGCGCCGCGGCCGCCGTCCTCGATCCGGGCGCCGAGCGCGCGCAGGGCGTTGATCACGCCGTGCTGGGGGCGCTCGTAGCAGCGGGGGTCGCCGTCGAAGTGCACCGGGCCGTCGGCGAGGACGGCGAGCGGGGGCAGGAAGCGCATGACCGTGCCGGCGTTGCCGACGTCGACCGAGGCGGGGCCGAGCAGCGCGGGCGCGGGGATGACCCGCCAGGCCTCGCCGCCGCCGGTGCCGCCGGAGTCGTTGTTGACCTTCTCCTCGATGGTGACCCCGAGGGCGCGCAGGCCGTCGGCCATCAGCTGGGAGTCGCGGCTGCGCAGCGGACGGCGCACCCAGCCGGGCTTCGCGGCGAGTGCCGCCAGCACCAGGGCCCGGTTGGTGACCGACTTGGAGCCGGGGATGGTGACGGTGGCGTCGACGGGGCTGGTGGCGACGGGGGCGGGCCACAGGGTCTCGGTCATGTGGCAAGTCTAGGGGCCGTACCGGAACCGCCCGGATCGTGGCCGCCGGATCGTGGACGGGGGCGGCGGGCGCGGGGCGGTCGTGCCGGGCCGGTCACTGCAGCGGCTGGAGCAGCCAGCTCGCGCCGAGTGCGAGGCAGGCGAGGGCGACGAGCAGGAAGGCGGTCACCCAGGCGAGGGCGGGGACGTGGGTGAGCCGGGCCAGCTGGTCGGCGTCGGAGTCGCGGGCCCAGCCGATGCGGCGCTGGTGCTGCAGCTCCAGGACCGGGCGCACGGCGCCGAACAGCAGGAACCAGCAGCCGAGGTAGGCGAAGCCGGCCTGGACCTCGGCGCTGCCGAACCAGGAGACCAGGAAGAAGGAGCCGCCGGCGAGCAGCACGGTGAAGAGGCCGAAGGCGTTGCGGATGCGCAGGAGCAGGGCGAGCAGCAGGGCGATCGCCAGCCAGAGCAGCAGGGTGATCCGGTCGGCGGCGAGCAGGGCGGCGCAGCCGAGCCCGAGCAGGGCGGGCGCGGTGTAGCCGGCGGCGGCGGTGAGGATCATGCCCGGGCCGGTGGGCCGGCCGTAGGAGACGGTGAGCCCGGAGGTGTCGGAGTGCAGCCGGATGCCGGCGAGCTTGCGCCCCGTGAGACGCGCGACCAGGCCGTGGCCGCCCTCGTGGGCGATGGTGACGGCGTTGCGGGCGACGTGCCAGAGCGGGCGGGTGAGGACGGTGAGCAGGGCGGCGGCGCCGGTGGCCAGGACCAGCCAGCCGGGCGGGGCGGGCTGGCTGCCGGTGACCTGGTCCCACAGGGCGCTCAGGGTCTGGTCGTCGGTGCTCATCTGATCTTCCCCGCCTCCGTTCGCTGCGTTGGGCCGTTCGGGGCAGCCTCCCATGCGGGGACGGGCACGCGGGAGCGGGCGGTTCTGGTCCGGGCATGAGGAAGCGATGAGGAAGCGGCGCGGACGGGCGGGCATGGCAAGCTGACCCGCATGTGC
This sequence comes from Kitasatospora sp. NPDC023120, assembly GCF_055560835.1. Lineage (NCBI taxonomy): Bacteria > Bacillati > Actinomycetota > Actinomycetes > Kitasatosporales > Streptomycetaceae > Kitasatospora > Kitasatospora sp. NPDC023120. Next base: position 138,278 of record NZ_JBVHHY010000017.1, read on the forward strand.
GGACGGTTCGCAGCCAGCAGCAAGCCCGAGGACATCGTCGAGCTGTTCGACGTCGAGCAGTGGGATCCCGAGGAGACCCTGGACCCGAACTGGAACGTCGCGCCGACGAACAGTGCCTTCGTGGTGCTGGAACGGATGGCCAAGGAGCAGCCGCGGGCGGTGCGGCAGCTGCGGGTGCTGCGCTGGGGACTGGTGCCGCAGTGGTCGAACACCGCGGAGACGGCGGTGAAGATGATCAACGCCCGGTCGGACACGGTGCACGAGAAGCCCTCGTACCGGCAGGCCTTCGCCGCGCGCCGGTGCGTCCTGCCGGTGGACGGCTACTACGAGTGGCAGACGGTGCCGGGCGAGCGGGGCAAGGCGCGCAAGAAGCCGTACTTCGTCTCCCGGGCGGACGGCACCCCGCTGGCGCTGGCCGGGCTGTACGAGTTCTGGCGCAACCGGACGGTGCCGCCCGGGCACCCGGAGGCCTGGCTGGTGACGTTCACGATCGTCACCACGGACGCCGAGGAGTCGCTGGCGCCGATCCACGAGCGGATGCCGCTGTTCCTCGACCCGGAGGCCTGGGACGAGTGGCTGGACCCGCGGCAGACCGACCCGGACGGGCTGCGCGGGCTGCTGACACCCCCGCCGCCCGGCGCGCTGCTGGCCACCCCGGTGTCGCCGGCGGTCGGCAGCATCCGCAACAACGGCCCGGAGCTCAAGGAGCCGTGGGTCGAGGTCGAGTACGAGACCACCCTGTTCTGAAGCGCTCGGGAGTATGGGAGTAGCAGAGATGACCACCGAACTCGTCCCCACCGAGGCCGGGGAGGCCCGGATCACCCACCACCGGGCGGCCGCGCCGAAGGCCGTCCTGGCGCTGGGGCACGGCGCGGGCGGCGGGATCGAGGCCCGGGACCTGGTGGCGCTGGCCGCGAAGCTGCCGGAGCGCGGGATCGACGTCGCGCTGGTCGAGCAGCCCTGGCGGGTGGCGGGCAGGAAGCTGGGCCCGGCGCCGAAGACGCTGGACCTCGGCTGGCGGCCGGTCGCCGAGCACCTGGCCGGGCAGGGCCTGCCGCTGGTGGTGGGAGGGCGCAGCGCCGGGGCGCGGGTGGCCTGCCGGACGGGCGTGGCCACCGGGGCGGTGGGGGTGGTGGCGCTGGCGTTCCCGCTGCACCCGCCGGGCAAGCCGGAGAAGAGCCGCGCGGAGGAGCTGCTGGAGTCCGGGCTGCCGACGCTGGTGGTGCAGAGCGCGCAGGACCCGTTCGGCGGGCCGGAGGAGTTCCCGGAGCTGCCGGAGGGGCACGAGCTGGTGGGGGTGCCGTACGGCAGCCACGGCTTCGCGGTGCCCAAGCGGGCGCCGGTGGGGCAGGACGAGGTGCTGGACGTGATCTGCGCGGCGGTGGGGGACTGGGTGCTGCGGCTGCTGTGAGGCCGCCGCCGCGGGTGTCGCCGTGCCGCCGCGCCGCCGTGCCGCTGCGTCGCCGTGCCGATGCGTCGCCGTGACGCCGCGCCGCTGCCGCCGTGAGCAGGGAGTTTCCGCTCGCTCACTCGTGCGAGTGAATGGTGCGTGCGGGCGGGAATGTGGGCGGGGCCGGTGTGGTTGACACCCTCGTCAGCACGAGTCACCGGTGAGAGGCAGGGCAGATGGGTTCGATCGCGTGCCCCGAACGGCCTGAGGAGCGCGAGGCCGCCACGGCCTTCGTCCCTTCCTGGTCGGAGTGGATTGACGCGGGCGAGAAGCCCGTCAGCCCGATATCCTCCATTTCTGGGCGGCCCGCCGTGGGCCGTGGCCGTCATGCCGAGGAGGTGGGTCCGGTCGTCGGGACCGAGCACGAGGCCGAGCCGGGTCGTGGCCCGGACGAGGTCCGGCCTGCGGGCGAGGCGCTCACCGGTGAGGAGCTGGCCGAGGCGATCGGTGAGGACACCTTCCGGGTGTCGGCGGAGGAGAGCGAGGAGGCCCGGCGGGAGCGCTTCGAGCGCGACGCCCTGGGCTACCTGGATCCGATGTACTCGGCGGCGCTGCGCATGACGCGCAACCCGGCCGATGCGGAGGACCTGCTCCAGGAGGCGTTCGCCAAGGCGTACGCGTCCTTCCACCAGTTCCGTGAGGGCACGAACCTCAAGGCCTGGCTGTACCGCATCCTCACCAACACGTTCATCAACTCGTACCGCAAGAAGCAGCGGGAGCCCCAGCGCACCGCGGCGGAGGAGATCGAGGACTGGCAGCTGGCCAGGGCCGAGTCGCACATGTCGACCGGTCTGCGCTCGGCGGAGACCCAGGCGCTCGACCACCTCCCCGACAGCGATGTGAAGGACGCGCTCCAGGCCATCCCGGAGGAATTCAGGATCGCCGTCTATCTCGCGGACGTAGAAGGCTTTGCGTACAAGGAGATCGCGGACATCATGGGTACTCCCATCGGTACGGTGATGTCCCGGCTGCACCGCGGCCGCCGTCAGCTGCGCGGCATGCTGGAGGATTACGCCCGTGAGCGCGGGCTCGTCCCGGCCGGTAGCGGGGCAGGGCAGGAAGCGAAGGGCTCGGGCTCATGAGCTGCGGCGATCCGCACGAAACCGAGTGTGGCGAGGTCCTCGACCACCTCTATGAATTCCTCGACAACGAGATGGCCGAGGGCGACTGCGCCAAGTTGCGCGTGCATTTCGAGGAGTGCTCGCCCTGCCTGAAGCAGTACGGGCTGGAGCAGGCGATCAAGGCGTTGATCAAGCGCTCCTGCGGGTGCGACGACACCCCGGCCGACCTGCGCAGCAAGGTGTTGGCCAGGATCGACTCGATCCGGTCCGGGCAGCGCTCGGGCGAGCAGGTGGTGGTCGCGGTGGAGCCCGCGGTCGAGCTGCACGCCGAGTCCGCCCGTCCGGCGCCGAGGCCGGCGAAGGGCGGGGCGGGCGAGGAGCCCGCCGAGCGCCCCGGCGCGCCGGTCGAGGCCGGAGCACCGGCGGAGTGACCGGCCGGGCGTGACCGTCCGTCGGTCCGTCGACGAGGGCGGACCGGGCGGCTCGGGCAGTTCGGGTGGTTCGGGTAGGGAGTTCAGCGGCCCCGGGAGCATGCGCTCCCGGGGCCGCTCCTGTTCTGTGCTCGCACGCGCCGTCACTCGTTCGAGTGAGTTGGCGGTGCGCCAACTGCGCCATCGCGCGATCATGCGTCCCCGCGCCCGGACGGCGGCCTATCCTCCTGACGGACGCTCACCGCCGGTTCGCCCGGCGTGCTGAGGCAACACGGGCCCGGACGGCGGGGAGGTCGAGATCGCTACCGACAGTGGAGGCGCGACCCTGCCGCCGGGGGCGGCGCGCTACCTGGTGGTCGTCCCGGTAGCGGCGCTGTGCTGCCTGGTGCCGCTGCTGCCCGCCGCGGCCGCCCCCGGGGTGCCGCGCTGGCTCGGCGAAGCGGTGGACTGGCCCAAGGTCGGACTGCTGGCCTTCCTGCACGGTTGCTGGGAGTCGCTGGCCCAGGGCCTGCCGACCCCCTGCCTGGTGCTGGTGCGGCGGCTGCTGCGCCGCCCGCCGCCGCCCGAGCGGGTGCCCGCCCGGCCCGGGGTGAACGCCTTCTTCCCGGTGCTGTTCGCCGGGGTCCTGATGCTCCCGCCGTCCGCCGCCGCCCTGGTCGCCGCCCCGGCCGCGGTGCTCGGCGGGCCGAGCGGGCCCGGCTGCCGCCGGCGCCAGCTGTTCAACGGCTCCCAGCTCGCGCTGTGCGCCTTCGTCTCCTCGGTCGTCTTCCACCTGCTGCACGGCCCGCAGCTGCTGCTGGGTTCCCGCTTCCCCGCCGCGCTGCTGCCCGGCTTCGCCTCCGTCGCCGCGTTCTGCCTGGTCAACGGGGCGGTGGTGGGCGTGATGGTGATGCTCAGCGAGGGCCGCGGGGCCGGGGTGCTGCTGCGCGGGGCCTGCTCGGTGTGCGGGCTGCCGGTGCTGGTGCACGCGGCCGGCGGCCTGATGGTCGCGGTGCTCTGGCAGGGCCCGTACGGAGCGTTCGCGGCGCTGCTGGCGCTGCTGCCGCTGTCCATCTCCGCCTGGGTGTTCGCCCAGGGCCAGCGCGAACGGGACGCCCACCAGGCCACCGTGCAGTCGCTGGTGCAGGCCGTGGAGATCAAGGACGCCTACACCCGCGGGCACAGCGAACGGGTCGGCCGGGCCTCGGTGCTGATCGCCACTCAGCTCGGCATGGAGGACGAACGGCTGCGCACCCTGCGCTTCGCCGGGATCCTGCACGACGTCGGCAAGCTCGGGGTGGCCACCGAGCTGCTGCGCAGAAACGGTCCCCTCACCGAGGCGGAGCGCCGGGCCGTGGAGATCCACCCGGTGTACGGGTTCGAGCTGGTGCGCGGGATCGACTTCCTCGGCGAGGCGCACGCCGGGATCCTGCACCACCACGAGCGGATGGACGGACGCGGCTACCCGAGCGGCCTGACCGGCGAGCAGATCCCCGAGTTCGCGCGGATCATCTCGGTCGCCGACGCCTTCGACTCGATGACCTCCACCCGCTCCTACCGGCGCGGCCGCCCGGTCGCCGAGGCGGTCACCGAGCTGGAGCGCTGCTCGGGCAGCCAGTTCGACCCGGTGATGGTGCGGGCGCTGATCGACGCGCTGGCCGTGCACGGCTGGCAGCCGGTGGTGTACTCCGAGGACTGCGTCCGGGCCGTCCCGGACATCCCACTGGGGGTGCCCGAACCCGTCCGGGCGGCGCCCGGACGGGTGCCCGCCCAGGGCGGGAGCATCCCCGCGGCCGGGCAGTCGTGACGGCGCCCGGCCGCGCGGCCCCCGGCCGCACCGCCCGCGCCCGTACCGCCCTGGTCCGTGCGCTCCTCGGTCGTACCGCGTGCGGGCCCACCGCCCGCGCGGTGCACGCGGCCGCCGCCGCGCTGCTGGCGCTCGCGCTGGGCGCGGTCGTGGTGCGCGGGGTCGCGGAGCCCGAGGTCGCGCTGGCGTTCACCGCGCTGATCGCGCTCGGCGAGTGTGTCCGGATCACCCTTCCGGGGGATCGCGAACAGGCGCCCATCGGCGCGGCCGGTGCGCTGGCGTACGCCGTGCTCGGGCCGCTGCGCGGGGTGCCGACCGCGCACGGGACGCTCCAGGTGGTCGCGGTCACCGGGGTCGGCCTCCTGCTGGCCTGGCTGCCCGGGCTCGCCCTGCCGCACCGCCCCGACCGCCCGCACCGCCGACCGCCCTGGGGCGACCAGGCCCGCCGCGACAGCGCCGCCCGCCGGCTGCTCGCCGTCGGCTTCGCGGCCGCCGTCTTCCAGCCCCTGTACAACGGCGGCCTGGTCGACCGCTTCTCGCCCGAGGGCCCGGCGTACGGGGCGTTCCTGACCGCCGTCGCCGCGCTGGCCGCGCTCTGCGACGCGACCCTGGCGGCCCTGCTGCGCCGTTCGGCGGGCGGGCTTCGGTTCCCCGCGGCGCTGGAGGACGAGCTGCGCTCGCTGTTCGGGATCGGTTCGGCGATCGTCGCCACCGGGATGCTGGTCAGCCTCGCGGCCGGGGAGGTCGGGCTCTGGGCACTGCCGCTGTTCTGCACCCCGCTGCTGCTCGCCCAGGTGTCCTTCCGGCGGGCCGCCGCGGTGCGGGCCACCACCGGGCAGACCATCGCCAGCCTCGCCCGGGCCACCGAGGTGGCCGGCTACACCCCGCACGGGCACGCGCGCCGGGTCGCGGACACGGCGTGCGCGCTGGGGCGCGAGCTGGGCCTGGGCACCCGCGAGCTCGCCCTGCTGGAGTACGCCGCGCTGATGCACGACGTCGGCCAGCTGTCCCTGGTCGAACCGGTGCCGGACGGCGCCACCGCGGCGCTGCCCTGCGCCGAGCAGCAGCGGATCGCCCGGCTGGGCAGCGAGGTGATCAGCCGCACCGGGGTGCCCCGGCAGGTCGCGGAGCAGGTCGCCCGGCTGGCCGACCCCTGCGTCGGTCCGGCCGGCGGCGATGGCCCGGTGCCGCTCGCGGCCCGGATCATCCGGGTCGCCAACGCCCACGACGACCTGCTCACCGCGGCGCGCGGCCGGGGCATCGGCGAGGCGGTCGGGCGGCTGGAGGCGCTGGAGGTGATCCGGCTGGGGCGCGGCCGGGTCTACGACGCGCGGGTGGTGGACGCGCTGGCCCGGGTCGGCGGTGCGGCCCGCGGCTGAGGTCCGGAGCGCCGGGTCGACCGGGGCCCGGAGGCTGCGGGCGGGGGGTTGCGGGCGGTGGTGGCGGGCCGGGGGCCGCGGGCGGTGACCGGCGGGCCGGAGCCCCCGGGCCGGTGACCGGGGCCGGGCTCCGCCCGCCAGGGGTTGAGAGGGCGCGATCCGGCGGGCAGGCTGGGGAGGGGCGGACCCCAACCTCGGCGGTGGGGAGCGCGGGCGGGGGCGGGCGTGGTTGGATGCGGTCGTAGCGTGGAACACCGACCCGGGGCACCGGGTCCCGTCCGCCGTCCGAGGCGGTACGGGCACAGTGGCACGGGACTTGAGCGGACGACGACGGCAGGGACGAACGTGAGGATCTTCCACCGGGCACGGCACCGGCCGTCCGCCACCTGGCGGCAGACGACCGACCGGGCCTTCACGCTGATCGGCGACGGCCGCTACGAGGACGCCGGCGCGCTGCTGGTGATGGCCGCCGACCTGGAGCCCTGGCTCTCCGACTCCTGGTTCAACCTCGCCCTGCTGCACAAGTTCCGCCGGGACTGGGAGCAGGCGCGTTCGGCCGGCCTGCGGGCCGTCGCCCTGCTGGACCGCGAGCACGGCGCCCCCGACTGGTGGAACCTCGGCATCACCGCCACCGCCCTGCAGGACTGGCCGCTGGCCCGCCGCGCCTGGCAGGCGTACGGGCTGAAGCTGCCCGGCGGCCCCGGCGGGCAGCCCGACGGCCCGGTCAGCCTGGACCTCGGCACCACCCCGGTGCGGCTCTCCCCGGACGGCGAGTCCGAGGTGGTCTGGGGCCGCCGCCTGGACCCGGCCCGGATCGAGGTGCTCTCCATCCCGCTGCCCTCCTCCGGCCGCCGCTGGGGCGAGGTGGTGCTGCACGACGGCGCCCCGCACGGCGAGCGGGTCACCGATGGCGTCGCCTACCCCGTGTTCGACGAGATCGAGCTGTGGGCGCCCTCCCCGGTGCCGACCTACGTGGTGCTGCTGCAGGCCTCCACCGCCGGGGACCGGGACGCGCTGGAGCGGCTGGTCGCCGACGCCGGCTACGCGGCCGAGGACTGGACCTCCTCGGTGCGGCTGCTGTGCCGCGCCTGCTCGGAGAGCCGGATGGCCTCCGACGACGGCATCGCCGCCCACCACGACCCGCACGACGACGGCGACGCCGCCCACCCCGGGCACCTCAGCCACCTCAGCCAGGGCGGCGCCGCCGGGATGTCCTGGCTGGTCGAGCGCGAGTGCGGGATCGCCGCCCCCGCCCACCTGGTGCGGGCCCTGCTGGACCGCTGGGTCGCGGCCTCCCCCGGAACCCGGGCTTACCGGGATCTCGAAGAAGTCTGCTGAGTACCCTGGTGAGGTACGCGTAGACCTATGGAAGCGGAAGACGAAGACATGGCGGAGCAGGCCGAGCAGCACGACCACTCGCACGAGCACGAGCACGACGTGGAGGGGGCGGCTCCCGAGGCCCCCGTGAAGGTGATCGGCGAGGAGCCCGACCTCAGCAAGGGCGCCGCCCGTCCGATCACCGTCGTCGGCAACCCCGTCCTGCACCGCGAGGTCAAGGACGTCACCGCCTTCGACGGCGAGCTCTCCGCGCTGATCGACGACATGTTCCAGTCGATGTACGCCGCCGAGGGTGTCGGCCTCGCCGCCAACCAGATCGGCGTGGACCTCAAGGTCTTCGTCTACGACTGCCCGGACGACGAGGGCGTGCGCCACATCGGCCACGTGATCAACCCGAAGCTGGAGGAGTACCCGGCCGGCCGTCGCCGCGTCCTCGACGACGGCAACGAGGGCTGCCTGTCCGTCCCCAGCGCCTACGCCGAGCTGCCCCGCCCGGACTTCGCCGCGGTGACCGGCGTCGACAAGGACGGCAAGCCGATCCGCGTCGAGGGCACCGGCTTCTTCGCCCGCTGCCTGCAGCACGAGACCGACCACCTGTACGGCACCCTCTACATCGACAAGCTGTCGAAGCGGGACCGCAAGGACGCCCTGAAGCAGATGGCCGAGGGCACGCCGAAGTACGCGACCGTGCCGAACGCGTAACGGCACAGCGGCCGTTGGGCCCGGCATCACGGCGAAGGCCGGTACGGAGCTCTCCGTACCGGCCTTCGGCGTTCCCGGCCGGCGATGTCACGTTCCGCCGCCCCGCCCGGTCCCTTGCCCAGGAGTGACCGAGCGGGAGGAGAGCCGTCATGAAGGCCGTCATCGTGTGCGCGTCCGTGTCCCACGGCAACACCAGGAGGGTCGCCGAGGTCATGGGCCGCGCGCTGTCGGCGGGCGGGCCCGGCGGTGAAGGCTGAGACCGGGGAGGCGGTGAAGGCCGAGACCGGGGAGGCGGTCGCGCAGGCGTGGGCGGCTCGTCGGGCTCCCGCCCGGCGTTCGTGCGCCGGGCGGGAGCGCGCGGTTCGGTCAGTGGGAGACGAAGAGCCACTCCGGGCCGTAGGTGTGGCGGGGGTCGGCGGGGAGCTTGATGGCGTTGATCGTCCGCGCGGCGTCGCCCAGGTCGCCCATGTTCCCGATCGCGTCGAAGAGCGCGTTCCCGTTGCCGTTCCACGCCGCGTGGAGGTTGGTCAGCATGGTGCTGTAGGTCGTGTTGAAGGTCCTCAACGCGTCGGCCGTGGTCGGGTCGGGCGCGTTGGCCGGGTCGTTGGCCCAGCCGCCGGCGGGGACGCGGGCGACCGGGGAGGCGTCCGGGAGCGGAACGTCGGCGCCGGTGAACTCGAACCTCCCGGTCGCGGGATTCTTCACCAGCTTCTTGCCGACCGCGATCTCCTTGAACGCGTAGTAGTGGGCGAGTTCACCCGGTGCGCCGGGGAAGGGGTTCTCCGGGGAGGCCGTGGTGCCCTCGCCCTGGGACTGGATGACGGTGATCGCCTTCAGCACGTCGTCGATGGTGTTCATCGCGACGATGTTGTTGCCGGCGCCGTGGTTCGAGAGCGGGAAGGTCACCTGGTTCTGGCCGGTGAGCAGGTGGGCGAACTTCGGGAAGACGTCGGCGATGCGTTGGTAGAAGGCGCCGATGGTGTTGCCGTCGGCGGCGAAGGCGAGCGGGTTCTCCGGCTTCTCGATGTCGGCGAAGAGGGCGGCCGACTCCCTGGTCAGACCGCTGAGGAACACGGTGAGCCCGGGGTTGACCCCGCCGGGCAGCTCACCCGGGTACTTGGGGACGGTGAGCGGGTCGTTGAGGACGACGGAGCCGCCGATGCTGGTGAGCATGTTGCAGACCAGACCGAAGTGCGACATCTCGTCGAAGACGATCTCGCGGATGGTGTGGCGGACGGGCTTGGAGTTGTCCGGGTCGGTGATCGACCAGAGCGCGGTGGCGTAGGGCGGGATGGTGGAGAGCTCCAGCATGATCGCCCGCTGGAGGGCGTCCTTGAGCTCCTGCTCCGTCCAGTCCTCCTCGGCGATGTTCATCAGCTGGACGATCGCGTCGCTCTCGTAGTCCAGGATTCCGGTCATCGGCACGGGTGGGCCCCTCTCGGTCGGCGGGTGTTCGTCGTGCGGCTGTGCGCGGAACGTAGCCCGGGGCGGATCGTGCGTACGCGTGGGAGGTCGGTGTGGCCCGGGAGTTCATTCGGACGGGCGGCGCGTGGCGGGCGCTCGACGGGAGGTGCGGGGCCCGGCGCGGCGACCGGTCCTCCGGCGTGAACTACCGAGCGGGCTACCCGGTCGGGCAGGGGATGCTCGGCCAGGCCTTGTTGGGGCACACGATGACGTAGTGGCCCGACCAGCGGCTGTCGGACACCCAGCGGGACCACACCACGTCGGAGCCACGGGCGAGTTGGTCGAGGGCGAGGTCGCGGCGGGCGGCGGTCGGGAGCCAGGGGCCTCAGACCGAGAGGCCGAACCGGGCGGGGTCGATCCCGGCGGTGGTCAGCTCCTCGGCGGTGAACAGCAGGGGCGCGCGGTCGGGGCGCTTGGAGTCGCCGAGGGCGTAGACGCCGTGCCGCACCAGGCCGAGGGTCACGCACGACTCGCCGTCGTCGCCCCCGCCCTGGTTGCCGCCGCACGCGCGGTTGAACTCGACCCGGGAGAGGTCGAGTTCGTACAGGTTGTGATCGGTCATCGCCTGCACCTTCCGGTGTCGTGATGGGGCCGCACGGAACGGCCCCGCTCCGCCCAGGACTTGGGCGGACGTGTGAGGAGTCAGCTCCAGAGGCTGATGCGCGTGGTCAGCTGCTCGACGGGAACTCGGCGGGAGGGGCGTCCGGCTCGAACAGCGGCCGGACCAGGGCCAGGCCGTCCTGCGCGCCCACGATCTCGACCAGCCGCCCGGTGGTGAGGTCCTTCCGGACCGGATTGTTGTCGACCAGCGCCATGAGTTCCGCGTGCGTACGGCGGCGCTTCGGCGGCGGGCTCGTTTCGCTCGGCTGTGCGGAATTCGTGGCGGGCATGGTGGCTCCCGGGATCCTGGAAGAGTTTCGGGGAGCCACCAAATTACGGGAGGCCCGGCCCGACTCCTGTGCGCTTTCCTGTTCCCGAAAGAATTAGGGGTGGCTACCGTTGTGGTGCAGGAAGTCGGAGGAGTCGACTTCCTGCGCTCGGCTGCTCGGCTACCGACCTTGGGGTGCTTCCCGAAGGCGGGAGGCCCATTGTGGACCGAGGATTGCGTGCTACCGGCCGCCGTCCTGTTCCTCCAGGAACTCGTCCCGGATGTCTTCGAGCATGCGCCGCATGGGTTCGCCCGTCAGAGCCTTGACTTCGAATCGAGCGAACCGCGCCAGGTATAGCTCCACGTCTTTCGGCTCGCTGGTGGTGATTTCCGCATGGGGGATCTCCACGATCACCATCCGATTGTCGTAGACGACGAACGATGAGGACGGCGCTTCAGTCATCGGTGCGGTCAGTGGCACGATGCCGATCGACACGTTGGGGAGGCGAGAGAGCGAGATGAGCCGGTCCAGTTGGACGGCCATCTCGGGTGGGGAGACAAGCCGCCAGCGCAGCACCGATTCGGTGATCAGGTAGCGGAACGACTTGGCGGACTCGAAGAGTACGGCTTGACGTTGGAGTCGGGCGCCGACGGTCCGCGACAGCATCTCGTCTGTCAGGTCCTTCGTGTTCAGGATGGCCCGGACATACTCGGGTGTCTGGCACAAGCCGGGGATGCAGGACGGCTGGAAGATCCGTTGAACGGCAGTCTCGGCCTCTACGGCCTGGATGGCGCCTGGTGCAGGTGGAACCCACTGCGGCGATACAAACGCCAGGCCGTGGCCTCGGTAGCTTCCCGACGGGCTGTCTCGACCAGGCCGGCCCGAACTTCATCGGACACTCCGATGGCCGTGAGGATGCGGTCCACGTCCATCGCCGTCGGGGTGAGCTTCCCCGTCTCGATGCGGCTCAACTTGGACGGAGACATGGCAGCGCTGCGGGCGACTGCTTTGGCCTCCTTCCCGCTGGCCTTTCGCAGTTCCCGCAGCGTGCTACCGATGTTTTCCCTCACCTGCTGTTGTATCGCTCCCACCAGGCCGTGAACGGCTCAGCATGATCCAAGGCCGTGTCTCGCCAGTGAACCCACTTGTGCACGTCGGCCTCCTCCTCTGCGCCGAGGAACCCGCCTTCGTCGTCATAGGTCATGGAAACGGTCGTGGACTCATCGAACATCCAGAAGTCGGGAACGCCTTCGAGAGGGTTCCACTTCTCCGTGATGTCGAGGATGAAGAACTCCTCGCCAGCCGTGGCGTTCGTCCGGTATCCCCAACCCAGCTCGAATTGGAGGTACGGCGTGAGCGGCCGCGCCAGGACGTGGACCCGGTACATCCGGCGACCGGCGTCGGTGTTCCGTCGGACCTGCGCCAACCACATGGCGTTGTAGTCGGCAGGCTGAGGCTCTCCGGCCAGGAACGCCTGATATGTATCGACGTTGCCGGACTTGCTGTAATCATCGAGTGTTTCCAGCCGGAACGCCTCCTGCTGAAATCCGTCGAAGGCGTCAGGAGAGATGGTCACGGGCAACCCTCATCAGGAGATCGATCGGGATTCGTACAGCTGTCTCGGTGTCCGGAAGCTGCATTGTCGCCAGCGCTTCCGGATCCTCCACCTTGAAGCCCTGGACGACCAACTCCCCGGTGTCAGTGGCGTAGATAGTCGGACATGGCCCCTTGTCGCAGGAGCTGTCGAGTTCGGTCAGCTTCATGGCTGTTGCCTCCCCTTGGCTTCTCGCTCGATGTTCCCGACTCCGAAGGCGCCGGGTCAAGAATTCCTTTCGAGAACGAGAAATCGGTCGGGTGCGTGGGCCGTCTCCGCCCGGCGTGAGCGCCGGGCGGAGACGGGGAGAGCGCACGCGCTCCCAGAGGACGGGCAGTGCGTGGTCCAGGGTGCGGAACTCGGTGGGCCTCATGATGTCCGTGATCCCCGCCCGGACGGCGCTCACGCGGCGGCCGTCTCGGGGCAGATGTGGCACCAGACGAACTTTCCGATACCGCCGTCGCGCGGGGAGCATCCCCACTGGGTGGCCAACTCGTGGACGAGGAGCAGGCCTCGGCCGGCCTCGGCGTGCTCGGAGGCGTCGCGGAGGGTGGGCTTCTCGCTGTCGGCGTCGTGCACCTCGATGCGGAGGGTGTCGTCCGCGGCGAGGTGGAAGCGGATGAAGATCAGGCGTCCGCGCGGGGTTCGGGCGTGCCGCACGGCGTTGGTGACCAGCTCGCTCACGAGCAACTCGCCGGTGGGGAGCAGCGGTTCACCGGAGGGGTGGGGGAGCAGCAAGTCGCGCAGCTCCTGACGGGCGGCTCGGGGGGACTCGGGGTGCTTGGGCAGCCAGCAGGTCTGCTCGGTGGGGGCGGGGGAGATGGTTTCAGGCATGGCGGGGCCACCTCTGGAGTGTGCGGGTGACAGCGGCTGAAGAAGGCATGGGAATGCCCGGGTGAAGAGCCCGCCGTGATCACGTTGTGTCGTCTAGCGGACTACGTTGAGTAGCATGCCCCCCCGGTTCTTCTGGAGTGCAAGTCTCGACTTTGGAAATGATCAAAGATTGTTGTCGCGGGCAGAGGGCGGCAGACTGGCAACGCACATACCGCTGGGAGGTCAACGCGTGCCCGTGAACAGGAATCCGACGGTTCGACAGCGACGTCTGGCTCGGACGCTCAAGGAGCTGCGGGTTGCTGCGCGGATGACGATGGCGCAGTCCGCCAGGCAACTGGACTGCGCCGAGAGCAAGATCAGTCGGATCGAGGCCGCACAGTCCGGTATCAGGCTTGTGGATCTCCGGCTGCTACTTGACCTCTACGGCGTGACGGACCAGGCGACGCGTAGCCGGTTGGAGGATCTGGCGCGCGATGGGCGGCTGCGTGGCTGGTGGGACCGGTATTCGGATGCGCTGTCGCCCCTCTATGCGGACTACATCTCGTTGGAGGCTGATGCCTCGGACGCCTACAGCGTAGAGACCTTTCTTGTCCCAGGGCTCTTGCAAACCGAGGACTACACGCGAGCTGTCGTGCGGGCGCAGATAGAAGACGCCACCGTTGAACAGGTCGAGCAGCTGACGAAAGTCCGACGGGAACGGCGCTCAGTGCTGGAGCGTGAGTCTCCGCTCCGGCTCTGGGGCGTGCTGTCGGAGTCCGTGCTGAAGCACCAGATCGGTGGGCGGGCGGTGATGCGCGAGCAACTCGACTACCTGCTGGTCATGGCAGACCAGCCGAACATCAACGTCCAGGTGCTGCCGGAGGATTCGGATGTCCACGCCGCGCTGTTCGGGCCGCTCGTCATCCTGAGCTTCCCCGAGAGTACCGAGACGGATGTCGTGTACGTGGACAGCCTCCTCAGCACGCTCTACATCGAGGAGCCGGGAGAGGTCTTCAAGTACTCCAACCTGTTCCGGCGGGCGTTGGCCGAGTCTCTGCCTCGAAAGGAATCAGTCGCGCTCATCGAGCGCATCGCGAAAGGAATGCACAGCGATGAGTAGCATCCACGAGGGTGCAGCCGCTGCTGACCTCATCTGGCAAAAGTCGTCGTTCTCAGGCGCGCAGAGCAACTGTGTGGAGGTTGCGGTTGGCGTGACCGGGGTCGTGCCGGTCCGTGACTCGAAGGACCCCGACGGGCCTGCCCTCCTCTTCCCGGCTTCGGCGTGGTCTTCCTTCCTCGCCGGGGTCAAGCTCGGCGAGTTTCCGACCGATTGAACTAACAGCGGTGCCCCGCACGGGCTGTGGCCGTGCGGGGCACCGCTCTCGTCGTATCCGACTCTTAGAAGTCGTCGTCGAAGGAGACCGAACCCTCGACCGCCACCTGGTACGCCGACACCCGGCGCTCGAAGAAGTTGGTCAGCTCCTGGACGTTCTGCAGCTCCATGAACCCGAACGGGTTCGCCGAGCCGTACCGGATCGGCAGGCCCAGGCGGGCCAGGCGCTGGTCCGCCACAGCCTGCAGGTACTCGCGCATCGAGGCGGTGTTCATGCCGGGCAGGCCGTCACCGCACAGGTCCTGGGCGAACTGGAGCTCGGCCTCGACGGCCTCCTCCAGCATCTCCGTGACCTGCTTGGCCATCTCGTCGTCGAAGAGGTCGGGCTCCTCCTCGCGGACGGTGTCCACCACGGAGAACGCGAAGTCCATGTGCATGGACTCGTCGCGGAACACCCAGTTGGTGCCCGTGGCCAGGCCGTGCAGCAGGCCCCGGCTCCGGAACCAGTACACGTACGCGAACGCGCCGTAGAAGAACAGGCCCTCGACGCACGCCGCGAAGCAGATCAGGTTGAGCAGGAACGCCCGCCTGTCCTCCTTCGTCTGCAGCGAGTCGATGTGGTCGACCGCGTTCATGTACTTGAAGCAGAACTTGGCCTTCTGCGCGATGGAGGGGATGTTCTCCACCGCGGCGAACGCGGCCGCGCGGTCCTCCGGGTCGGGCAGGTAGGTGTCCAGCAGCGTCAGGTAGAACTGCACGTGGACGGCCTCTTCGAACAGCTGCCGCGAGAGGTACAGCCGCGCCTCGGGCGAGTTGATGTGCTTGTAGAGGCTCAGCACCACGTTGTTCGCGACGATCGAGTCGCCGGTCGCGAAGAAGGCGACCAGCCGGCCGATCATGTGCCGCTCGCCCTCGCTCAGCTTGGCGAGGTCGGCGACGTCGGAGTGCAGGTCCACCTCCTCCACGGTCCAGGTGTTCTTGATCGCGTCCCGGTACCGGTCGTAGAACGACGGGTAGCGCATCGGGCGCAGGGTCAGCTCGAAGCCGGGGTCGAGCAGCATCTTGCGGTCTTCGGTGCTCACTGGCAGGCCTCGCAGGACTCGGGGTTCTCCAGGGAGCAGGCGATGGCGTCCTGTTCGGCCTGGGTCATGGTGGGGGCGGGAACCGGCACGGCGGTGCGGGCGGTGCCCGACGCGGCCTGGGCGATCCGGGTGGCCGGGCGCGAACGCAGGTAGTAGGTGGTCTTCAGACCGACCTTCCACGCGTAGGCGTACATCGAGCTGAGCTTGCCGATGGTCGGCGCCGCCATGAAGAGGTTCAGCGACTGGCTCTGGTCCAGGTACGGCATGCGCGCCGCGGCCAGGTCGATCAGCGCGCGCTGCGGCAGCTCCCAGGCCGTCCGGTACAGCGAACGGACCTCGGCCGGCAGCCAGCTGAGCTCCTGCACCGAGCCGTTGGCGTCGCGCAGCGAGTCGCGGGTCTGCTGGTCCCAGACGCCGAGCTCCTTGAGCTCGCGCACCAGGTACGGGTTGACCTGCAGGAACTCGCCGCTCAGCGTCTCGCGCTTGAACAGGTTGGACACCTGCGGCTCGATGCACTCGTACACGCCGGCGATGGACGCGATGGTCGCGGTCGGCGCGATGGCCAGCAGCAGCGAGTTGCGCAGGCCGGTCTCGGCGATGCGGGCGCGCAGCGCGGTCCAGCGGTCGGCCCACTGCGGGGCGGCGGACGGGAAGTGGTCGATGTGCAGCTCGCCGCGGGCGGCGCGGGTCTCGCCGTACGCCTCGTGGCGGCCCAGCTGCTCGGCCAGGTCGGCGGAGCGCTCGTAGGCGGTGAGCATGATGCGCTCGGCGATCAGGGTGGACAGCTGCTTCGCCTCGGCCGAGTCGAAGTCGATCCGCAGCTTGAAGAAGACGTCCTGCAGGCCCATCACGCCGAGGCCCACCGGGCGCCACCGGGAGTTGGAGGTGCCGGCCTCGGTGGTCGGGTAGAAGTTGATGTCCACCACGCGGTCGAGGAAGGTGACGGCGGTACGCACGGTGGCGTCCAGCCGCTCCCAGTCCATCGCGCCCAGCAGGTCGTCGGTCGAGGCGCCTGCGGCGACGTGCGCACCGAGGTTGACCGACCCCAGGTTGCAGACCGCGGTCTCGGAGTCGTCCGTGACCTCCAGGATCTCGGTGCACAGGTTGGAGGAGTGCACCGTGCGGCCCGGCAGCGCGGTCTGGTTGGCGGCGCGGTTGGAGGCGTCCTTGAAGGTCATCCAGCCGTTGCCGGTCTGCGCCAGGGTGCGCATCATGCGGGCGTACAGGGTCTGCGCGGGGATCGTGCGGACGGCCTTGCCGGCCAGCTCGGCCTTGCGGTACGCCTCGTCGAAGTCGGCGCCCCACAGGTCGACCAGCTCGGGCACGTCCGCCGGGGAGAACAGCGACCAGTCCTCGTTGGCGTTGACCCGGCGCATGAACTCGTCCGGGATCCAGTGCGCCAGGTTGAGGTTGTGGGTGCGGCGGGCCTCCTCGCCGGTGTTGTCGCGCAGCTCGAGGAACTCCTCGATGTCGGCGTGCCAGGTCTCCAGGTAGACGCAGGCGGCGCCCTTGCGGCGGCCGCCCTGGTTGACGGCGGCGACCGAGGAGTCGAGGGTGCGCAGGAACGGCACGATGCCGTTGGACTTGCCGTTGGTGCCGCGGATCAGGCTGCCGCGCGAGCGGATGCGCGAGTAGGACAGGCCGATGCCGCCGGCGTGCTTGGACAGCCGGGCGATCTGCGCGTAGCGGTTGTAGATCGAGTCCAGGTTGTCCAACGGCGAGTCGAGCAGGTAGCAGCTCGACATCTGCGGGTGCCGGGTGCCGGAGTTGAAGAGCGTCGGAGAGGAGGTCAGGTACTCCAGACGGCTCATCAGGCCGTACAGCTCGGCGACCTCGCGCACCGACTGCTCGCTGTCGCCGACCGCCAGGCCACAGGCGACGCGGAGCAGGAAGTGCTGCGGGGTCTCGACCACCTTGCGGGTGATCGGGTGGCGCAGCAGGTAGCGGGACTGCACGGTGCGCAGGCCGAAGTACTCGAAGCGGTCGTCGCCCGCGGCGTCGATCAGGGCGTCCAGGGCGGCGGCGTGCTTGGCGACGAAGGCCGCGGTGGTGTCGCCGATCAGGCCCTCGGCGTGGCCGACGGCGATCGAGGCGGAGAAGGACGTGGCGCCCTGGCTGTTCGCCTCGTCGACGATCTCCAGGGCGAGCAGCCGGGCGGCCAGCTTCGAGTACTGGGGGTCCTCGGCGATCATCGACGCGGCGGCGTCCACGGCCAGCCCGCGCAGCTCGGCGAAGTCCGAGCCGGCGTGGCGGCCGCGCAGCGCGGCGGCGGCGACATGGCCGGGGTCGACCTCGGGGAGGTCGGCACTGCGGTCGGTGAGCAGCCGCAGCAGGGAGCCGCCGGGGTCGGAGACCGTCGGGTCGGTGAAGGCGGTACCGGAGCCCTGGGCGGGCAGGGTGGCTGAGGCAGCGGTGGTCAAGGCGCTCTCTCCTGGCGGCGATCGGCGGCGGTGATCGGGGGCCGCCGGGCCGATCGGGGCAGGGGAGCACGGCACGAACGCAAACGGCGTCGCGCGAGGTGTCTCCCCGGCCCGCCCGCGAGGCCCGGAGGGGTACTACTGGTGCTGGCGCGGCCTCTGCGGGAGGGCCGTGGCGCACGCCGCCGGCAGGTACTCGGACTCGCGGGGACGGCTGCTCCAGCCGCCCGCACACCGCTGCGGGGCAGTCCCGGATTCCCACCGGGTTCCCCTGCATCGACAGCAGGAGTGAGCATACATGTAGTGGCGCCGGACTGCGGCGGCACCATATGTTGTGGCTGTCGTGTCGCCGGTGCGGGCGGGCCGGGTGGGCCGTCAGTGCTTGAGATAGACCTTGTACGTGCTCGAATCGCCGGTCGGCGAGGTGAATTGGGCGACCAGCCGGTACTGTCCGCCTACCGCCAGAGCGGCGCTCAGGGCCCGGTCGGTGGCGCGCGGCGCGGTGCTGTCGAGGACGACCATGGTGAACCAGCCGTCGCGGATCGCGGCGACGCTCCCGTCGTCCCCGTGGTGCTGTACGCCGGCGGCGTCGCGGTAGTCCGTGCCGGTGCGCGCGGAGACCCACTGCTCGGGTCTGCTGACCGCGCCGAGGTAGTACTCGGCGAGTCCGTCGACCTCGGTGAGGTAGCGGCCCTGCGGCACCGCGTGCACCCGCAGGACGGCCAGCAGCCGGCCGGAGTCGGGCCCGTTCTGGTAGCGCAGGGCGGACTGCTCCAGGCCGAGGGCGAGCAGCGCGACCCAGACCAGGATGCCGAGCTGGGGGTGGCGGAAGTGGGCGCCGACCAGCCGGGTCAGGCCGACCCCGGCGAGCGGGGCGGCGAGCAGCATCCCGTACCCGAGGTGGCGGAACAGCGCTCCCGAGGTGCCGGTCCACAGGTGGGCGGCCGGGACGAGCAGGGCGGTGGCGGTCAGCACGGTGCCGAGCAGGGCACGCTGGCCCCGGGTGGAGGGGACGGACTCCTTCTCCGGCGCGTCGTGCTCGTTCATCTGCTCGTGGCGGGCGTAGGCGACCGTGCCGGCCACCGCGAGGACGGTGAACAGGCCGGCCCACTGGAGGGTGGAGAGCAGGATGGAGCCGGCCGAGCCGGGGGCGTTGCCGTGCGAGGGCGACCACTCGGCGACCTTGCCGAGCGTGCCGTACGGCAGCAGCAGGACGGCGGTGCCCGCGGCCAGCAGCAGTGCGCGCAGGGCGGCCGGACCGGGTCGGCGGTGCGGACGGGCGGTGGCCAGCGCGAGGGCGACCAGGGCGGGGACCGCGAGGGCCGCTGAGTAGGCGACGGCGCAGGCCAGCGCGGCGGCCGGGGCGGCCGTCAGGACCAGCGCCGGATGGCGCCGGGCGGTGAACACCGTGGCCCAGGCCGCGAGGGCGACCAGCAGCACGGCGAGGGACTCGGGGGCGGCGTAGAAGCCGACCACGACGGTGGACTGCAGCACGGCGTAGACGGCTATCGCGCAGATGGCGACCCGCTCGTTGAACAGCCGCCGGGTCAGCGAGTACAGCAGCACCGTGGTGACCAGCGCGAAGCCCAGGCTGAGCAGCCGGATGCCCCAGATGCCGTTGGCGTCGGCGGCGGCGCCGGCCAGCGGCGGATAGAGCCAGGGCGAGCCGTTGATCCGGTCGACCAGGTCGGTGGTGACCGGGGTGCCGTGCAGCAGGTGGGCGAGCTGCTGGCGGCCGGCCACCATGGCGGCGGCCTCGTCGGGGTGTGCGGCGGCGAGCAGGCGCAGCGAGAGCGCGGCCTGGACGGCCAGGACGGCGCCGAGCAGGCCGCGGGCGATCCAGCGGCGGCGGGGGCTGGTGCCCGGGTCCCAGCCGATCGCGGGGACCTGCGGGATGGTGTACGGGGCCAGCTCGATGCCGTCGGGGTTGTCGACGGCGACGGCCACGGCCGTGTCGGCGCGGAACTCGGGGACCGCCGGCTCGGGCTCGGCGGAGCGGCCGCGGGCATCGCGACCGCGCGCGGTGCCGCTGGGCCGGGTGTCGCCGGGCGGGGTTTCGCCGGACGGTGTGTTGCCGGGCGGGGTTTCGCCCTTCGGCCCGCGGCGGCGGGGGAGGGGGGCGAACGGGTTGAACTCGGAGTCAGTGCTCATCGGGGGTTCCGGATGTCGAAGCCGTAGCGGGGGTCGGACACGCGCTGCTTGAAGGCGGCGAGGGTGTCCGGGACGGCCTCGACCCGCCAGTCCGCCCGCTTGACGATGTTGAACCAGACGAAGCCGACGACGTCGTCGTGGGCCTCCAGCCCGGAGAACAGCTGGTCGATGTCCGCGCGTTGGCGCTTGCCCTGCTCGGAGGCGGTCTCGCTGATGAAGAAGGGCTTCTTGGAGAAGGTGCGGATCTCGGCCATGGTCGGCCCGTACAGGGTCTCGAAGGTCTTCGGCCCGGTGCGGGTGAAGTAGCCGGTCATGCCGGCCCAGTCGACGTAGGTGTCGCCGGGGTAGTACGGCGCCAGGCGGGTGTTGGGCGCGGGGTCGGTGATGTTGGGGCTCCAGACCCAGATCACGTTGGTGGCGCCGGCCTGGTCGAAGAGGTCGTGGACGTGGCGCCAGGCGGCGACGAACTCCTCCGGGCCGGAGGCCTGGCGGCCCCACGGGTACCAGTCGCCGTTCATCTCGTGGGCGATGCTGACGGCGATCGGCAGGTTGAGCTTGGCGACGGCCTTGGCGACGCCTCGCACGTAGTCGTCGGTGTCCCCGGCCGCGATCGAGGCGAGCGAGTGGTCGTACGGCTCCCAGGCCATGTAGGGCAGCGCGCCGGCTTCGTAGATCCGGCGCACCCCGGCGGTGTCGAAGCCGCCCTTCCAATGGGAGTAGTACTCCAGGACGTTGGGCTGCTTGCCGATCGCGCCGCTGTAGGGCGCCAGCGCGTCCATCGAGCCGGGGACGTCCTGGAGGGCGGCGCCGAGGTACTTGTGGCTCGGCTTGAGCAGCGGCGTGACGTCGTACGGGACGCCGGCCGGCAGGGCCTTGGGCTTGGCGGCCGCGGAGGGGGCCGCGGTGCCGGTGCCGGGAGAAGGGGTCGCGGCGCCCGGGGTGGCGGTGGTGGCGGCCGAGGCGGGCTGGGCGAGGCCCTCCTGCATCGCGAAGCCCGGGTCCTCGGGGCCGCAGGCAGTGGCGAGCAGCAGGCCGACGGTCAGGAGCGGGAGCGCCAGCCGGCGACGGAGCCGGGTGGCCCGTCGGGGGTGGGCGGTCATGGCGATCACACTGCTTCCGTGGGGCGGGGCTGGACGAGGACCCGGCCCACGATGGTGGCGTAGAACAGGCCGGAGGCGAGCACGAGGGCGAAGTTCAGCGGGCCCATGGTGAGCATCCGCCAGATGCTCAGCAGCACCCAGAGCAGGGCCGTCCCGCCGCCCCAGGCGATGACGCCGATCCAGAACCGGCGGGTCTTGTTCTTCTTGGCGCCGCTGGAGCCGGTCGGCTGCCAGGCCATCCGGTTGCGGCGCACGATGTCCCAGATGGCGAAGACGTGCGCCCAGCCGTACATCATGCGGGCGGCCCAGGCTTCCAGCCGGTAGGGGTTGCGGTGCCAGAGCGGAAAGATCACCGTCGCGTAGAGCAGCCCGGGCAGGACCAGCGCGGTGTTCTGCCAGCGGATCAGGTCGGGCCGGGCGAGCAGCAGGACGATCGGGATGAGTGGTGAGACGACGGTGAACAGCGCCGTGTGGATGTAGTAGAAGAACCCCGACAGGTAACAGGCGCGGGTGATCGGTCGCAGCTTCGTCTGCCAGAACTTCTTGCTGCCGAGCAGGCTCATCGATCCGGTGCACCAGCGGTACTGCTGGTTGAAGAAGCCGCCGACGTTGTCGGGGCAGACGCCGGTGGCCAGCGCGATGGGTATGTACTGCAGGTCCCAGCCGAGGCGGCGCAGGTCGAAGCCGGTGTGTACGTCCTCGGAGTGGCCGATCAGGGTGGTGCCGCCGTTCTCCTCCAGCGCTTCGCGCCGGTAGATCGCGCAGCTGCCGACGCAGATGGCGCCGTCGTTGCTCTGCCGGGAGACCTGGACGGTCCGGTAGAACAGCTCCTGGACGGCGCCGGCGCCGCGTTCGATCCAGTTCTGCGAGTCCAGGATGCGGAAGAACTGCGGGGACTGGACGATGCCGAGGCGGGGGTCGGCCTCCAGGTACGGGAGCATCTCGTTCAGCAGGTCCGGCCGGGGCGCGAAGTCGGCGTCCAGGATGAGGATGTAGTCGCTGTCGGAATTGCGGAAGCCGAACTGCAGGTTGCCGGCCTTCTTGAACCAGCCGAGCTTGTTGCGGGTGCCGTAGACGAACTCGAAGTCGACCGCCATCTGCGCGAGCTGCGGGCTGTTGCTGTCGTCCAGGACGTACGGGGTGACCTCGCCCGGGTACTGGTCGCGCAGTCGGGCGACGTGCGTCCAGGTGTTGTGCAGCACCTCGATCGGCTCGCCGGCGACGGGCAGGAAGATGTCGACGGTCGGATAGCGCTCGGGCCGCCAGCCCTTGACCAGGGCGCGGTGCGCGGCGAGGTCGAAGGTCTGGTTGAAGCCGTGCACCCACCGGGAGATCAGGTAGTAGACGATCGTGAAGGCGAGCGGCGGGACGAACACGAAGAACCACGGCGTCGCGCTCAGCAGGCCGATCTCGCTGGCCACCATGCAGCCGAAGCTGATGAGGGAGAAGCAGGTCAGCACCCAGAGGTTGGTGCGCGCGTACAGGTACTTCTCGGTGTTGTCCGGTGGTTGGGGGAGCAGGCCCCACTGGTTGCGGGCGGCCGGGTCCCGTCGGCTCCGGCGTCGTGAGACGGGCGCTGGACCGCTGCCCGCGAGTCGCGTGCCCTCGGTGACAGTCACGTGCTCTACTCCCCCGAAACCGTATTGAGTCTGAACCGTCCCCGCGTGGCGGCCGTTGTCGGTCGGGTTGCGGGGGGACGCCAGGATCGTACGGGACCGGTTGCGGTCAGTTCGCTCCCCCCTCTTCCGTCAGCCATCCGGAACCGATATCGAGTTCCGATCGTGATGTGAACGGAAGTGCGGGTGGAGCACTTGTGTACGGTGTCCGCCCAGCGGTCAGGACGGTTCGGGGAAGAGTGATGAGCATCGAGGACGGCGCGGTCGGGCGCGTCGCGCGGGGGCTGAGGGCGGTGGCCGTGCTCGGCACGGTCGCGGCGCTGCTGGCCGGCTGCAGCGGCGAGGTCCGGGCGGTGGAGCAGCCGCCGACCGCCGCGGCGACGACGGTGGCGGCCGGTCCGGGCCTCTGCTCGACCGCCCAGGAGCCCTTCCCCAAGCTGGCGATGGACGGTGGGTCGAAGATCCTCGAACCGAACCCGTGGAACACCGCGGGCACGGTCTGCGTGGACCCGGTCGGGGACAGCGGGTTCACGGTCGGTCAGATCCGCGACTTCGTCCCGAAGAACCCGCTCGCCCCGGGCGCCTACCCCAACGTCTCCACAGCCCCGGGCGCGAGCGGACTGCCCGTCCCGGTCAGCGCGCTCGGCGACGCGACCGCGGACTGGGACGCCAACGGGCGGGTGAGCGGCTCCTTCAACCTCTCCTTCGACCTCTGGTACGGCTCCAGCCCGGACAACTGCCTGCCGGGGGAGAGCGCCGAGCTGATGGTCTGGCTGGACGCCACCGACAACGTGCGCCCGGCCGGGGACAAGGTTGCGGACTCCCAGCGGTTCGGGGACGCGAGCTACCACGTCTACCAGGCCCCGATCACCGGCCCGCACAGCGTGATCAGCTACGTGCGCACAGAACCGACCCACACCACCCGCGGCCTCAACCTGCGGCTGTTCACCGCCGACGCGATGGCGCGCGGGTACGTCCCCAAGGGCTCCTACCTGTGCCGGGTGCAGGCGGGCTTCGAGGTGTGGAGCGGAGGCACCGGCCTGCGCAGCGAGTCCTTCGCCTTCCACAACCGGGTCGGTCTGCCGGCCGGGGAGGTCCCGGCGGGGGCGCCCGGGATCTGCCTGCGGCACGGCGGCGGCGGGCTCGCGGGCACCCCGGTGACCGTCGGGACCTGCGGCGACCCGGGCGTCTCGACCGGCTGGACGGTCGGCAACGACGGCTCGCTGCGCGGGGGAGCGGCCTGCCTGGCGCCGAGTTCCGACCGCTCGTCGGTCACCCTGGCCGATTGCACCGGCGGCTCCGCGCAGCGCTGGACGCCCACCTCGGGGCAGCGGCTGCGGCACCCGGACTCGGGGCTGTGCCTGGGCACCGCGGGCGGTGCCCTCGCGGACGGTACGGCGGTGCTCCTGCGGCCGTGCGCGGACGCGGTCTCGCAGCGCTGGAAGCTGCCGTACAACGGGGTCGCGTGACGCGGCGCCTCACAACCGGAATCGCGGCAGCATTGACGTTTCGTCCGCGCACCCCCCATGGGCGTGTCGGGGCGGATGCCCTAGCATTCCGGCCATGAGCGATCGACCGGTACCGAGTGGCGAGCCGGGCCAGCCGCCCACGCCACCGCAGCAGGCACCGGCCGGGGGGGCCGCTCCGGCCACCGGTGTGCCACCGCAGTCTCCGAGCGGTGCCTTCGGCCCCGCGTCCGGCTACGGGCCGCCGCCCGGTGCGCCTGCGCAGCATCCCCAGCAGATGACGCCGCATCCGGTGCCGCAGCCCGTGCCGCCGGTGCCGATGCCGGGGCCGGTACAGCCCGGCCCGGTGGCGCCGCAGCAGGCGCAGCCCGTCCAGCAGCAGCCCGTGCCCCAGCCGCCGCAGGCCGTCCAGCCCCAGCCGCCCGTGCCGCAGGCCGGCCAGCCGCAGCCCGGCCCGCAGCCCGGCCCGCAGGCCTTCCCGCCCGCGGCACAGCCGCCGCAGCCCTCGGTGCCGTGGCAGCAGCAGGGCGGCTTCTCGCCGCCGGCCGCCTCATCCGGCACGCCGGACTGGGAGGCGCTGGCCGAGCGGAACGAGCAGGCCGCCAAGCGCGGCCGCCGGCTCAAGCTGATCGGCGCGCTGACGGCCGCGGTCGTCGTCGTGGCCGCGGCCGGTGGCGGCTACTGGTTCCTCCAGCGCAAGTCCAAGGACGACACGAAGACCGCGCAGAGCACGAGTTCGGCCAGTCCGACGGCGTCCGGCTCGACCGGCCCGTCGACCTCGTCGAGCGCTCCGCCGGTCAAGGGCATCGACAGCCCGCCGACCGTCGGCAGCCTGCCGGCCAAGACGGGCCCGACGGCGCTCAACCTGGGCGCCGACGCCAAGCCGGGGACGATGGCCGGGTTCTCCGGACAGGTCCTCAAGCTGCCCAGCGGCCAGGACTCCTTCGCCTCGACCTCGGCCTCGGTGGTCGACGTGAGCAAGAGCTTCACGGTCTCCGCCCGGGTGCTGGTCGACCTGCCCAACGGCAACCGCAGCGCGATCAGCCAGGGTGACGGCCAGTACTACTCGTACTCGCTGGGCCGGGCCAACAACAACGGTCACGACCAGTGGTACTTCAAGGTCCAGGTGCCGGGCGGCGGTTCGGCGATCGCCTGGTCCAAGGGCGACGCGACGGTCAACCAGTGGGTGCTGCTGACCGGGGTGTACGACGATCCGTCGGGCCAGCTCACCCTGTACGTCAACGGCGCTCCGCAGTCCTCGGCCAAGTCGGCCGGGGTGCAGCCGAGCGGCACCAACTCCCTGCAGGTGGGGCGGCTGAGCTCCAACTCGCAGTGGGCCGACCCCTGGCACGGCGCGGTCGCCGACATCCAGGTCTGGGGCCAGGTGCTGCCCGAGGCCGACATCGTCAAGATCGTGGCCGGTCCGAGCTCGCCGCCGTCCGTCCCGCCGACGGGCGCCTGGCTCAGCGGCGGCTGAGCCCGCCGTAGGCCTTTGTGAACGTCCGGCCGCCGTCCCCGGCAGTGGGGCGGCGGCCGAAGCGCGTCCCGGAGCCTGCGTCCGCCAGGACGCGTCCGGGCGTGAAGTCCCAGATGAGGAGCAGTACTGATGAGCGCGGACGGCCGCTGGATCCGGCCCGAGTCCACCCGCAAGCCCGTCCTGGGCGGGGCCAGGCGGGGTGGGGTGGGCCTCGGCGAGCGCGACCGCGCGGCCGCCGGGCCGGCCCGGCAGTACGCGGCCGACCGGCGCCGCCGCAAGCCCGGGCCGCCCCGGGTGCCGCACCCGGCCCGGCCGGCGCTGCGCGCCGACTGGCTGCCGCTGCTGGCCGTGCTGCTGGTCCAGGGGGCGCTCTCGTACCACCTGATCCTCAGCAACACCGCCTTCATCGACGAGGGCACCTACATCTACGCGGGCTACCAGGAGATCGCGCACCTGCGGCACGGCACGCCGGTGTCGACGTACGAGACCTTCTTCTCCGGCTCCCCGCTGATCTACCCGGTCGTGGTGGCCGTCGCGGACTTCCTCGGCGGGCTGAACGGCGCCCGGCTGCTGAGCCTGGCGTTCATGCTCTCCGCCACCGTGGCCGTCCACCTGGCGACCCGGCGGCTGCACGGCTCGCTCGCGGCCTTCTGCGCGGCGGCCGCCTTCGTCGCGCTCGGCCCCACCCAGTTCCTGGGCGGCCTGGCCACCTACGACGCGATGGCGCTGGCGATCCTCGCTTGGGCCGGGTACTTCGCGGTGCGGATGACCACCGGCGGCGGGTACCCGAGCCTGGTCGCCTCCGGTCTGCTGCTGGCGCTGGCGGGCGCCACCAAGTACGCCGCGCTGCTGTGGGTGCCGGTGGTGGCGGGCATCGCCGTGCTGGCCGGGCCGCGCGGATCGCTCCGCTCCTGGGAAGCCTGGCGGCGCGGACTGCTCGTCCTGCTCACCTTCGTGGTGGCGGTCGGCGCGGCGGCCCTGGCGGCCGGCGAGCGCTACGTCAACGGCTTCAACCACACCACGCTCCAGCGCGCCCCGGGCCACGACTCGTACTCCTACGTGGCCTCGGAGGCCGCCCGCTGGGTGGGCCCGCTGCTGGTGGTGGCGCTGATCGGCGTGCTGGCGCAGCTGGTGCGGGCGCGCCGCGGAGGCGGTGCGGCGTGGCCCGAGTTCTGGCTGGCCGTGCTGCTGCTGCTCGCCGGGTTGATGGCGCCGGTGAACCAGATCCGCATCCACACCTGGCTGTCGCTGCAGAAGCACGTCGACTTCGGAGCCTGGTTCTCCTGCATCGTGGTGGGCCTGGTGCTGGCCCGTGCGGTGCTGTGGCTGAAGGGGCGCCTGCACCTGGTGGCCGGGGTCGCCGCAGCCGCGCTGGTGGTCGGCCCGCTGGCCTGGGTGGGCGCGGCCCAGGGCCGGGAGATGTACGGGGAGTGGTCGAACTCCGAGGAGTTCGTCGCCGCGCTGGAGCCGTACGTCGTCAAGGGCGAGGACAAGTACCTGGTCGAGAACTACAACGTCCCCGCGTACTACCTGCGCAAGCAGAGCAACTGGCAGCAGTGGCACGACCTGGTGGCGGTCTTCCGCCGTGACCCGGCCACCGGGCAGATGCAGAACGGCGTGCCCGCGATCCAGGCCGGGATCCAGGCGCACGAGTGGAAGGTCGTGGTCCTGGACTTCACCCAGACCGCGGCCACCGACAAGGCGATCCAGCCGACGCTGAAGGCCGCCGGGTACCGGGTGGCCACCGTCGTGAAGAGCGGCGAGCACGGCCGGTACACCGTCTACGTGGCGCCCGGGTACGACAAGAAGCCGTGACGGGCGCCGAGGGGGCGTGACGGGCGCTCAGAACGCCAGGGTGTAGACCATCAGGTCCATCCCCGGGTAGGGCGACCAGTCGCGGTCGGGGGTGCGGCGGAAGCCGACGCGTTCGTAGACGCGGTGGGCGGCGGTCATCTCGGGGCGAGTGGAGAAGGCCATGCCGGCGAGGCCGAGTTCGCGGGTGCGGGCGAGGGAGGCGCGGACCAGGGCCTCGCCCACGCCGCGGCCGCGGGCGGCGGGGTCGGTGGCGAGCATCCGGATCTCGCCCTCCTGCCGGGTGGCGATGTCCGCCCACTCGGTGCCGCCGACCGCGAAGGTCACGCAGCCGAGGACCCGCCCTCCGGCCGGGTCGACCGCGACCAGGAGCTCGGCCTCCCGGGCCCGGCGATCGGTGTCGCGCAGGAGCTCGACGTAGCTGCTCCCGGGGGAGGTGAAGCCCCCGCCGACGAAGGCATCGACGGTGATGCGGCCGGCGTCTTCGAGGTCCTCCGGGAGGGCCCGGCGGATGAGGTAGTCCATGCGGCCAGTGTGCCGGAGCCGTGCGGAGCGGGAAGCTCCGGGGTCGAACGGGTCGAACGGGTCGAACGG
Source organism: Kitasatospora sp. NPDC023120 (assembly GCF_055560835.1). Classification (NCBI taxonomy): domain Bacteria; kingdom Bacillati; phylum Actinomycetota; class Actinomycetes; order Kitasatosporales; family Streptomycetaceae; genus Kitasatospora; species Kitasatospora sp. NPDC023120. The sequence goes on from NZ_JBVHHY010000017.1 coordinate 166,213, forward strand.
GTCGGGAGGGCGGCCGGGGCGGCGGGCGCGGTGCCGTGCAGCCGGTCGGGGTGGGCGGGGTCGGCCGGGTAGCCGCCCGGGCGGTGGTAGTTGTCGCGGCCGGCCGCCGGGCCGCGGTCGACCTCGCGGCCGATCAGGACGCCGAGCAGGCCGGAGCCGCCGACGGCTCCGGCCAGGGCGAGTGCGCTGGCGAGGGTGTCGCTGTCCATGGCTCCACTGTGGCCGGGCGGGACGGCGGCCACGAGTGGCAGGAATGACCGATTGCCTCGAAATCCTGCCACCCCGGGGCTTACGTCGACGCGGACGGGCGGGGCATCCTGGACGGCATGCTGAAGAACGTGGTCGCGGTGGTGCTGGAGAAGGTGCATCCCTTCGAACTGGGCGTCGCCTGCGAGGTGTTCGGGCTCGACCGCACCGCCGAGGGGCTGCCCGGCTACGACTTCGCGGTCGCCGGCGCCCGCCCGGGGCCGCACGCCACCCACTCCGGCTTCGCGGTGGACGTCCCGTACGGTCCCGAGCGGCTGGCCGGGGCCGACCTCGCGGTGGTCACCGCGGCGACGATCCGGCCCGACTACCCCGAGCCGCTGCTGGAGGCGCTGCGCGGGGTGGTCGCGGACGGCGGACGGGTGCTCTCCATCTGCAGCGGCGCCTTCGTGCTGGGCGCCGCCGGGCTGCTGGACGGCCGCCGCGCCGCGACCCACTGGCGGCACGGCGATGCGCTGGCCGCGCGCTTCCCGCTGACCACCGTCGAGCAGGACGTGCTGTACGTGGACGACGACCCGGTGATCACCTCCGCCGGGACGGCGGCCGGCATCGACGCCTGCCTGCACCTGGTGCGCAAGGTCCAGGGCGCCGAGGTGGCGCGGGAGATCGCCCGCCGGATGGTGGTGGCACCGCACCGGGAGGGCGGGCAGGCCCAGTTCGTGAACCGTCCGCTGCCCGAGGGTGACGGCGAATCGCTGGCCCCGCTGCTCGACTGGATGCGTCACCACCTGGACGAGGAGGCCACCGTCGAGCAGCTGGCCGCCCGGGCGCACATGTCGCCGCGCACCTTCGCCCGCCGCTTCCAGCAGGAGACCGGCACCACCCCGCACCGCTGGCTGGTCGGGCAGCGGGTGCTGCTCGCCCAGCGGATGCTGGAGTCCACCACCGAGTCGGTGGACGCGATCGCCGCCCGCTGCGGCTTCGGCAACGCGGCCGCCCTGCGGCACCACTTCGGCCGCCGGCTGGGCACCACGCCGCTGACCTACCGGCGCTGCTTCGCCGACCCGGTACTGAACTGAGCCGGTGCCGGTGCTGAACCGAGCCGGTGCTGAAACCGCGCCGGTGCCGAACCGGGGCCAGGGCCAGGACCACGACCAGGACCAGGACCAGGACCACGACCAGGGCCAGGACCGGGCGCCGAAGTGACGATTCGTCAGTCGGTGTCCGGGGCCGTCAGGTGGTCGACGCCGTTCCAGCCGTCCGGGCGCAGCCGCCCCTCCCGGGCCCGCCACATACTGGTGGAGCAGTTGTGCACCGGTCCGAGAGCGGTGAGCCGGTCCTCGGTGAGCCGGTCCAGCGCGTAGCGCAGCATCAGCACCGTGCAGTCGTGCGCGACCAGCAGGACGGGCCGGCCGGCCTCCTCCTCGCAGACGTCCCGCAGCAGGCTGCGCACCCGCAGCGCGACGTCGGCCCAGGACTCGCCGCCGGGCGGGCGGTAGTACAGCTCGCCCATCTTGCGCCGCCGGGCCGCCTCCTCCGGGTACTTGGCCTCGATGGCGGCCTTGGGCAGCATCTCCAGGATGCCGAGCTCGCGGTCGCGCAGCCGCTCGTCGTAGCGGACGGCCAGCGAGACCGGGACGGCGCCGAGCCCGGCGGCCCGGGCGAGCGCGATCCGGGCGGTCTCGGCGGTGCGCACGTACGGTGAGCACCAGACGCTGCGCGGGCGGTCGGTGCTGGGCAGGGCGGCCCACCAGCGGCCGAGCGCCTGCGCCTGCTGCCGGCCGTGCAGCGACAGCGGGATGTCGGCGTCGCGGCAGCTGATCGGGACGCTGAGCGCGCCGGTGGCCTCGGCCAGCTGGAACTCGACGTTGGCGGTGGACTCGCCGTGCCGGGTGGCGATCAGCACGGACGGCAGCCGGGTGGCCGGCGGCGAGCCGTTGGCGCCGAGCGGGTTCAGGGTGGGCTGGTGCTTGCCGTTGAGGGTGGTACCGAGTTCTGCCATGGCCGCGAGCTCCCCGTGGTCGATCAGGTTCCGGCCGGTTGCCGGTCCGGTCTGGTGGTGCCCGGCGTGCACGCCTGTACATACATATGATCGCGCCGCCTTCTCCAGTGTTCACGGAGAAGGCGGCGCGATCACAGGGCGCGTACGGCGCGAATCAGTGCGCCGCTACGGGCTCCGGCGCGTTCTTCAGCTCGTCGTCGCCTGCGTCGGCGCTGTAGTCGGACGGCTTGGTCTCGTCCGGGCCCTGCGGCGCCTTGACCGCCCGCAGCACCAGGGTGAGCACCACGGCGACGACCAGGTTCAGCACGAAGGCGGTCAGGCCGATGTAGCCGATCTCGCCGATGCCGGGGATCTCGGTCGCGTTGCCGCCGAAGTGCTTGGTGGCGGGGCTGGCGATCCCGTACGCCTGCCAGGTGCCGTAGGCCATGCCGGCCGCCCAGCCGGCGAACAGCGCCCAGTGGTGGAACCAGCGGGTGAACAGGCCGCCGACGATCGCCACGAAGGTCTGCAGGATCCACAGGCCGCCGAGCAGCTGGAGGTTGATCGCGGCCTGCTTGTCCATGCCGAGCACGAAGACCAGCGCGCCGACCTTCACCAGCAGCGAGACCGCCTTGGCGACCCGGGTCTCGTCGGCGGGGGTGGCGGCGGGCTTGAGCCACTCCTTGTAGACGTTGCGGGTGAACAGGTTGGCCGCCGCGATCGACATGATGGCGGCGGGCACCAGGGCGCCGATCCCGATCGCGGCGAAGGCCACGCCGGTGAACCAGTCCGGGAACATGCTCGCGAACAGCTGCGGCACCGAGAGCTGCGCGTTGTAGCCCTTCACGCCCTGGCCGACGCCCGCCGCGATCGCCATGAAGCCGAGCAGCGCCAGCAGGCCCAGCATCAGCGAGTAGGCGGGCATGATCGCCATGTTGCGGCGCACGGTGTTGCGGGACTTGGAGGCCAGCACGCCGGTCACCGAGTGCGGGTACATGAACAGCGCCATCGCCGAGCCGAGCGCCAGCGTCGCGTACGTCCACTGCTTGTCGTGCGGGACGGTCATCGAGCCCTTGGAGCCCGGCGCGCTGAACTTGTGCGCGGCCGCGTCGAAGATGTGCCCGTAGCCGCCGAGGCGGATCGGGATGTAGATCACCGCGACGATGATCACGATGTAGATCAGGGCGTCCTTGACGAAGGCGATCAGCGCCGGGGCGCGCAGCCCGGAGGAGTAGGTGTAGGCGGCCAGCACGCCGAAGGCGATGAACAGCGGGAGGTCCTTGACGAACCAGTTGGCGTTCTCCCCGCCGCCGACCCCCAGCACGTCCAGCACCGCCTGGATGCCGACGAGTTGGAGCGCGATGTACGGCATGGTGGCCAGGATCCCGGTCAGCGCGACCACCAGGGACAGCGGCCGCGAGCCGTACCGGCCGCGCACGAAGTCGGCCGGGGTCACGTAGCCGTGCACCCGGGAGACCGACCAGAGCCGGGGGAGGAAGAGGAAGACCAGCGGGTAGGCGATGATCGTGTACGGCACCGCGAAGAAGCCCGCCGCGCCGGTCGCGTACACCGCCGCCGGGACGGCGACGAAGGTGTACGCGGTGTAGAGGTCGCCGCCGAGCAGGAACCAGGTCACCCAGGTCCCGAAGCTGCGCCCGCCGAGGCCCCACTCGTCCAGGTGCGCCGCGTCGTCCGCGCGGCGCCAGCGGGAGGCGAGGAAGCCCATCACGGTGACCAGGGCGAAGAACAGCACGAAGACCACGAGGGCCGGCACGTTGACGTCCTTCATCGCGCACCGCCCTTCGGGGCCGCCCCGCGGGCCGTCCTGCGGGCCTTCTCGTCCCGGTTGATCAGCAGGTAGGCGGCGACGGTGAAGACCGCCGACACCGGCACCCAGAGCAGCTGGTACCAGTAGAAGAACGGCCATCCGGCCACCACCGGGTCGCCCTTGTCGTAGGAGGACACCCACATCATCGCGACGATCGGCACGAGCAGGGCGAGACCGGCCAGCACGCGCTCGGGCGTCACCACCGGGACGGGAGCCCCGGGTGGCTCGGGCATGACATCTTCGACGATATCGGGATCAGACGGCATCTTCGGCTCCGCTCCGGAGGGTTCTCCCCGTCGGCGCCGCAGCCCGGGCGGCGTCCCGCGCCCCCACGAGCCCGCCGAGCAGCACCATCGGTGATCGGCAGTCAGTATGGCTGCGCAATCTAGAGCATGGGGTGATCCATGTCACTGGTATCGGCGCAACTTCCCGCCATCCGGACGGAGGCGAAGGCCGGGGACGCAGAAGGCACCGGCGTGCGGGTCGCGCGCGCCGGTGCCCGAGGCGCCGTGGGGGCGCCCGGTTACTCCGGACGCTTCAGCCGGGTGATGAACTTGTACCGGTCGCCCCGGTAGATGGAGCGGACCCACTCGACCGGGTCGCCCTCGGCGTCGAAGGAGTGCCGGGACAGCTGCAGCATCGGCAGCCCGAGGTCGGAGCCGAGCAGCCCGGCCTCGCGCGGGTTGGCGAGGGTGGTCTCGATGGTCTCCTCGGCCTCGGCCACGGTGACCCCGTACACCTCGCGCAGCGCCGCGTACAGCGAGTTGTGCTTGGCGAGGTTGCGCCGCAGGGCGGGGAAGCGCTTGGCGGACAGGTGGGCGACCTCGATGGCCATCGGGTCGCCGTTGGCCAGGCGCAGCCGCTCGATCCGCAGCACGCGGCCGCCGGGCTTGATGTCGAGCAGCGGGGCGAGCCGGTCGTCGGCGGTGATGTAGCCGATCTCGATCAGCCGGGAGGTGGGCTCCAGGCCCTGGGCCCGCATGTCCTCGGTGTAGGAGGTGAGCTGCAGCGCCTGGGCGACCTTGGGCTTGGCGACGAAGGTGCCCTTGCCCTGGATGCGCTCCAGCCGGCCCTCGACGACCAGCTCCTGCAGGGCCTGACGGACGGTGGTGCGCGAGGTGTCGAACTGGGCGGCCAGCGCGCGCTCGGGCGGGACCGGGGTGCCGGCGGGCTGGGTCTCGGTGAGCTGCAGCAGGTGGCGCTTGAGTCCGTAGTACTTGGGGACGCGCGCGGTCGGGTCGGTGCCGGTCTGCGTCGGGAGGTTCTTCACCTCGGGGTCGTCGGCCTGGGCGGTGGTTCCCCCGTCACTGCTCATCGGACCTGTTCTCCCGCTTCTCGCGGGGCCTTCACAGGCCCCGCCACATCGTTAACGGTTCACATCGTTGCATGTATGGCTACGGAACGAATACCTCATCACGCGATGAACGATGAGCGGTGTCGGCTTGATAACGGGTGGTCGAGATCGGTCGAACAGCCGTTGACAGGCCCATTGGTCTAGGCCAAGCTCCAGGCATCTGGTCTACACCACTAGGCCGGTCACTACGAATCCCCCCACCCGTTCGAAGGGTCCGCGGCACCGTTTCCCCCGCTTTGTGTGGGTCTGCCGCTACCGCCCGACGGGGGTAAACCAGGCATCCCTCAGGAGGATGGCGTGAAGCGTCAGCTCATCGCGGCGGTCGGCGTCGCAGCAATGGTCGTCGGCCTGGCGGCTTGTGGCTCGGACGGCAAGAAGAGCGACGGCGACTCGAAGTCGTCGTCCGCCTCGGCGGCCGACAAGTACAAGGGCAAGACGCTGAAGGTGTGGCTGATGACCGGCTCGGCCCCGAAGGGCTGGACGGACGCGGTCAAGGCCGACTTCGAGACCGCCTACCCGGGCTCCAAGGTGGACTTCCAGATCCAGGAGTGGGACGGCATCGGCCCGAAGGTGACCGCCGCGCTGTCCGAGGGCTCGGTCGACGTCCTGGAGATCGGCAACACCCAGACCGCCGGCTACGCGGCCTCGGGCGGCCTGCTCGACATCACCAAGGACAAGGCCAACCTGGGCGGCGACGGCTGGGCCGCCAACCAGAACGAGGCCGCGATCCTGGACGGCAAGCAGTACGCCGCCCCGTGGTGGGTCTCCAACCGCGTCGTCGCCTACAACAAGGACCTCTGGACCAAGGCCGGTCTGACCGCCGCCCCGAAGACCCTGGACGAGTTCTACGCCGACCTGGACAAGCTCAAGACCACCGAGGGCGTCGCCGACCCGATCTACCTGCCGGGCCAGGAGTGGTACACCTACTTCGGCCTGCTCACCGGCGAGGGCGGCAAGATCGCCAAGAAGGACGGCGACAAGTGGGTCGGCGGCCTGTCCTCGCCCGAGGCGCAGAAGGCCTTCGAGACCTACAAGAAGCTGCAGAGCTACTCGGCCACCGGGCCGAAGGACAAGGACGAGGCCACCCCGCAGCAGAAGGACGTCTTCGCCAAGGGCAACGTCGGCGCCATGATCGCCCTCGGCTGGGAGCTCCCCAAGCCGGAGGAGATGGCCAAGGACAAGATCGGCTTCTTCCCGCTCCCGGGCAAGACCGCCGACAAGCCGTCCGGCGTCTTCCTCGGCGGCTCGAACCTCGCGGTCGCCTCGCAGAGCAAGAACACCGACATGGCGAAGGACTTCCTGAAGGTCGCCCTCAACGACAAGAACGAGGGCCTGGTCGCCGCCGCGGGCAACATCCCGAACAAGGCCGCGCTGAACGGCCAGATCACCGGTGACTTCGCGAAGGCCGCCCAGTCGGCCGCGGCGGTCGGCGGCATCACCCCGAACACCCCGAACTGGGCGAGCGTCGAGGACAAGCCGAACCCGATCAAGGAGTTCCTGACCGCCGCCCTGCAGGGTGGCGACTACGCGGCCACGGCCAAGAAGTACGACGACGAGATCGCGAAGCGGCTCAACCAGAAGCAGTGACAACTGAGCGGCGTCGCTCACCGGCTCCCGGCGGGGGGCCGGTGGGCGGCGCCTGTCCGTCGTGGTCGGGTTGTGAGGAAGTGAGAACGATGGCTGTGCATTCAGAGCGGGTGCAGGCACCGTCCCCGGACGCGGGGCAGGCCGTGGTGGCCGGAAGTGGGACGAGTGCCGCGCGCGGCGGTTCCGAGGGCGCCGCGCCGAAGGGCACCAGAACGGCGGGCGGCCGCGGACCGGGCGCCCGCCTCGCCCCGTACCTGCTGCTGCTGCCGGCCATGGTGGCGACCATCGCCCTGCTGGGTTGGCCGCTGGTCAAGACGGTCCTGCTGTCGTTCCAGAACCTCAACAGGCGCCAGCTGGTCATGCACTTGACCGAGTGGACCGGCTTCGACAACTACACGGAGCAGCTCACCGACCCGGACTTCTGGTCGGTCACCGGCCGCACGGTCGTCTTCACCCTGGTCAACGTGGTGCTGATCATGGTCGGCGGCACGCTGGTCGGCCTGCTGCTCAACCACCTCGGCAAGCGGATGCGCCTGGCGCTGTCGATCGCGCTGCTGATGGCCTGGGCCATGCCGGTGGTCGCCGCGACCACCGTCTACACCTGGCTGTTCGACCAGCAGTGGGGCGTCGTCAACTGGTTCCTGGACCAGCTCGGCTGGCACTCGATGGCCGACTACAACTGGCTCAGCTCGCAGTACTCGACCTTCTTCGTCGTCATCCTGCTGATCGTCTGGCAGTCGATCCCCTTCGTGGCGTTCAACATGTACGCCGGCCTGACCACCATCCCCAGGGAGCTCTACGAGGCCGCCCGGATGGACGGCGCCGGCTCCGGCAAGATCTTCAGCCTGGTGATCTTCCCCAACCTGAAGCCGTTCTTCCTCGCCACGACGTTCCTCGAAGTCATCTGGGTGTTCAAGTCCTTCACCCAGGTCTACGCGATCAACGGTGGCGGCCCCGAGAACCTGACCAGGACCCTGCCCGTGCACGCCTACCTGGAGGGCACGTCCGGGCAGCACTACGGCATCGGCTCCGCGATCGCGGTGCTCACCATCCTGATGCTGGGCGCGCTGATGGCGTACTACTTCCGCATCATGATCAAGCAGGAGGACGAGCTGTGAGGCGCTCTCTCTTCGGACGTACCTGGCCGAACGTGATCGCGGTCGTCCTCTTCGTCTTCTTCATCTTCCCCGTCTACTGGATGGTCGCGACCTCCTTCAAGCAGGACCGCGACATCATCAGCAAGACGCCGGTCTTCCTCCCGCTCGACGGCACGATCGACCACTTCACCACCGCGGTCAACGCGGAGCACTTCTGGGAGTTCGTCACCAACAGCGTCACCGTCACGGTCGGTGCGGTGCTGATCTCGCTGGTGATCGCGACCCTGGCGTCCTTCGCCATCGCCCGGATGAGGTTCCGCGGCCGCAAGACCTTCGTGCTGGTCATCATGGTCGCGCAGATGGCGCCCTGGGAGGTCATGACCATCGCGGCGTACATCATCGCCCGCGACAACGACATGCTGAACAGCCTGCTGCCGCTGACGCTCTTCTACATGATGATGATCCTTCCCTTCACCATCTGGACGCTGCGCGGCTTCATCGCCGCCGTGCCCAGGGAGCTGGAGGAGTCGGCCATGGTGGACGGCTGCACCCGCACCCAGGCCTTCGTGAAGGTGGTCTTCCCGCTGCTGGCCCCCGGTCTGATGTCGACCTCGCTGTTCGGCTTCATCACGGCGTGGAACGAGTTCCCGCTCGTCCTGATGCTCAACAAGGAGGAGGGCAAGACCCTCCCGCTGTGGCTGTCCTCCTTCAAGACCGCCTTCGGCAACGACTGGGGCGCCACCATGGCCGCGTCCACGATGTTCGCCATCCCCGTGCTGATCCTGTTCATCTTCCTCCAGCGCAAGGCGGTCGGCGGTCTGACCGACGGCGCCGTGAAGGGCTGAGTCACCGTGAGCATCCTCGTTCCCACCGTGCCGGACAGCGACCAGCTGCACCGCGACGCCCTGACCGTCCTGCAGCCCGGCTTCGTCGGCACCGAGCCGCCGCAGTGGTTGCTGCGCCACCTCGCCGCCGGCCTCGGCTCGGTCGCGCTGTTCGACCGCAACGTGGTCGACCTCGACCAGCTCGCCGCGCTCACCCGGGCGCTGCGCGCCGAGAACCCCGACCTCCTGATCGCCATCGACGAGGAGAGCGGGGACGTCACCCGGCTGGAGGCGGGCTCCGGCTCGTCCTGGCCCGGCAACCTCGCGCTCGGCGCGATCGACGACCCGGCGCTGACCCGGGACGTCGCCCGCGAGCTCGGCCGGGCGCTGGCCGCGGCCGGCGTCAACTACAACTGGGCGCCCACCGCGGACGTCAACTCCAACCCGCGCAACCCGGTCATCGGCGTCCGCTCCTTCGGCGCCGACCCCGAGCTGTGCGCCCGGCACACCGCCGCCTGGGTCGAGGGCCTGCAGTCGGCCGGAGTGGCCGCCTGCTCCAAGCACTTCCCCGGCCACGGCGACACCGCGGTGGACTCGCACCACGGCCTGCCGGTCATCGACGTCGACCTGGACGTGCTGCGGGCCCGCGACCTGATCCCGTTCCAGGCGGCGATCGCGGCCGGCACCAAGGCCGTGATGACCGCCCACATCATGATCCCGGTGCTGGACCCGAAGCTGCCGGCCACCCTGAGCCCGACCGTGTTGCGCGACCTGCTGCGCGCCGCCCCCGCCGACGGCGGCCTCGGCTACCAGGGCCTGATCGTCAGCGACGCGATCGAGATGGGCGCCATCGCCGACACCTTCGGGATGGGCGAGGGCACGGTGCTGGCCCTGGCGGCCGGTGCGGACGCGATCTGCGTCGGCGGCGGGCTCGCCGACGAGGAGACCGTGCTGATGCTGCGCGACGCCATCGTGGCGGGCGTGCGGGCCGGGCACCTCGACGAGGAGCGGCTGGCGGACGCCGCCGCGCGGGTCCGGGCGCTGGGCAGCTGGGGCCGGATCTCGGCCCAGGGCGAGCGGCCGGAGCCCGACCTGGCGGTCGGCCTGCGGGCCGCGCGCCGGGCGCTGAAGGTGGTCCGGGCCCCGGGCCTGGTGACGCCTCCGGTGAGCGAGCGCCCGTACGTGGCCTCGTTCTCGGACGAGCCGAACATCGCGGTCGGCGGCGTCACCCCGTGGGGCGTGGCCGGCATGCTGGCCGACCGCTTCCCCGGCACCCGCACCCGCGAGGTGTCGGCGGCCGAGGCCGCTCCGGAGCAGCTGGACGCCCTGGTCGACGAGCTGGTGGCCGGCGCCGAGGGCCGCCGCCTGGTGCTGGTGGTCCGGGACGCGCACCGCTACCCGTGGATGTCCGCCGTGCTGAGCCGCCTGGTCGCGGCCCGCCCGGACGCCGCCGTGGTCGAGATGGGGCTGCCCCAGTCCGAGCCGGTCGGCGCGCTCTACATCGCCACCCACGGCGCCGCCCGGGTCTGCGGGCTGGCGGCCGTGGAGGTGCTCACCGGGCAGCCGGGAGCGGTCGGCTGAACCGCGTGCAGGACGTCACCGGCCAGCTCCGGGAGGCGTCCGCCGACGGGCCCGTCATGCGCATGTCGCATGGCGGGCCCGTTCCGTTTCTCCCGGCGCCCTCCCCGGCGTCGAGCCGGGACCCGCCGGTGACGGCGTTCCCTCAAGCAGGCCTTAAATCCACCTTAAGTCCCACTCAAGGTGACGGGTCGGCGACTGATCGCCACGGGGTACAACGGCTCTGCAACGGCCTTGGCCACAAAGGCTGTTGGCCGTTGACACCACCTTTGGTCTAGGCCAGAGTCCAGTCATCCGGTTCGAGGTTCAACCTCGCCGGATGTGGTATCGGCCCACCCCGAAGCTCCTCGCCGCCCCCTGTCCGGAATCTCCGCTGCGGGCGCCAATCACGCTGCCGGCGGGCATCACGGCTCTAGAACACCCTCGGAGGACGGCGTGAATAAGCGTCAGCTCGTCTCGGCTCTCGGGACCATGGCACTGGCGGCGGGCCTGACGGCCTGTTCCTCCTCGGGATCGCCGTCGGGCGACGGCAGGAGCGCCGCCGCCGACCCGAAGACGGCCACCGGCACCGTCACCGTCTGGCTGATGGACGACGCCCAGAAGAACTGGCCCGACCTGGTCCAGCGGGTCAACGACGAGTTCGCCGCGAAGTACCCGAAGGTCACCCTCAAGCTCTCCTACCAGGGCTGGGCGGACAAGGTCGCCAAGCTGGACAAGGCCATCGCCGAGGGCGCCGCCCCCGACGTGGTCGAGCTGGGCAACACCGAGACCATGAAGTACGTGCTGTCCGGTGCGCTGGCGCCGGTGGACCGGACCACCTTCGACAACTCCGACAGCTGGATCAAGGCGCTCGCCAACACCTGCACCTACCAGGACAAGCTCTGGTGCGTGCCGTACTACGCCGGCTCCCGGGTCGCCATCTACAACTCCGCCGCCTTCCAACAGGCCACCGGCAGCGCCGAGTTCCCGAAGACCGAGACCGAACTGCTGGCCGCCCTGGACAAGGTCGCGGACAAGAACAAGGCGGACAGGACCTTCTCCCCGCTCTACCTGCCCGGCCCGTACTGGTACGCGGCGATGAGCTACGTGGCCGGGTACGGCGGCGGCATCGCCAAGTTCGACAGCTCGGGCAACTGGCACGGCACCCTGCACGACCCCAAGTCCCAGGAGGGCATCGGCCACTTCGTCGACCTGGTGCGCAAGTACAACAAGGGCGACGTGACGGTGAACGAGCAGAACCAGTACGAGGCGATGGCGCGCGGGCACGCCGCGTCCTTCTACGGCAACGGCTACGAGGCGGCCGGCGTCACCGCGCCCGTCACCGGTGACCCGAGCCTCAAGGACTCCGTCAAGGTGGCCACCATGCCCGGCCCGGACGGCAAGCCGCTGCCGACCTTCATCGGCGGATCCGACCTCGCCGTCACCGCCAAGTCCCCGTCGGCGGGGCCGGCGGCCGACTGGATCCGGATGTTCACCAGCACCAAGTCCGAGCAGGCGCTGGCGGACAAGGACATCCTGCCGAACAACCTCAACCAGCTGAACCCGCTGAAGAGCAAGCCGTCCACCGCCGCCGCGGCCAACGCCGTCCCGGACGCCTGGTTCACCCCGCTGGCGCCCGGCTGGGGCGCGGTCGAGAAGCAGAAGATCATCCCCGACATGCTGACCGCGATCCTCAAGGGCAAGTCGGTGGACCAGGCCACCAAGGAGGCCGACGCCGCGATCGACCAACTGATCAACAAGGCGTCCTGACCCCGCGCCGTCGTCCGCCCGCACCCGGAGCCGGGAGCGGGCGGACGGAGGTGCTCCGGGGCGGGCGCGCCCGTAGGATTGCCAGGCACGAAGAACCGCAGCGAGTGTGCGGACTCGCCGCCGTAGAGATCCCCCGTCGGGCAGCCGCCCGGGCGGGGTCGAACCATCTCATCGGAGGCAGACCCAGATGTCCGACCCGCAGACTGTTTCCGTCCCCGGCCGGATCATGGCGGCGGAGATGGCCGAGCAGCCGGCCGTCCTCCAGCGCATCCTCGACGAGGGTGCCCCGAAGATCGGCGAGATCGCGGCCGGGATCGCCGCCCGCAACCCGCGCTTCGTCCTGCTCACCGCGCGCGGCACGTCCGACAACGCCGCGCTGTACGCCAAGTACCTGATCGAGATCCTGCTCGGCAAGCCCGCCGGGCTCACCTCGATGTCCACCACCACCGCGTACGGCGCCAAGCCCGACCTCACCGACGTCCTGGTGATCACCGTCAGCCAGTCCGGCGGCTCGCCGGACCTGGTGGCCTCCACCAAGGCCGCCCGCGAGGCCGGCGCGATCACCCTCGCGGTCACCAACAACTCCGCCTCGCCGCTGGCCGAGGTCTCCGAGTTCCACATCGACGTGCTGGCCGGTCCGGAGAAGGCGCTGCCCGCCACCAAGACCTACACCGCCGAGCTGCTGGCGCTCTACCTGCTGGTCGAGGGGCTGCGGGGCGGCGACGGCGCGGACGCCAAGGCGCTGCCCGGCCTGGCCGCCGGCGTGCTGGCCCGGCAGGCCGAGGTGAAGGCGCTCGCCGAGCGCTACCGCTTCGCCCAGCGCCTGGTCATCACCTCGCGCGGCTACGGCTACCCGACCGCCCGCGAGGCGGCGCTGAAGCTGATGGAGACCACCTACATCCCGGCCAGCCCGTTCTCCGGCGCGGACCTGCTGCACGGGCCGCTCGCCATGGTGGACAACGTGTCGCCGGTCATCGCGATCGTCCCGGACGGCAAGGGCGGCGAGGCGCTGCAGCCGGTGCTGGACCGCCTGCGCGGCCGCGGCGCCGACCTGGTGGTGATCGGCCAGCAGGCGCAGGTCGACGCCGCTTCGGCGGGCTTCGCCCTCCCGGCCGGCGTGCCCGAGGAGGTGCAGCCGATCCTGGAGATCCTCCCGCTGCAACTGCTCGCGTACGAGGTCACCATCGCCCGCGGCCAGGATCCGGACGCCCCCCGCGCCCTGGCCAAGGTCACCGAAACCAGGTAGCCGTCACTCGCCCACCCGCCTCGGGCGGATACGGTCCGGCCCCCGTCCACAGGCTGTGGACGGGGGCCGGACCGCTGAGCGGCGGGACGTGGTTCGGGGGACGGGCGGTGCCCGGAAAGCACTACGGGCCACGGCGCCGACACGGGACCCTCAACCCATGCGGCACCGTAGCCCGGAGCTGTCGTCGGGCACCGGGGACGATCGAGGACTGTGCGGGGTCCTCGATCGGCGGCGTCCGACCGAGGAAAGGCCGCGCGCGGTCAGGGCAGTTGCGCGGGGGCCTCTCCTTGGTGCCCTTCCATTGTGGACTAGACCAATCTGGGTTGTCCAGGCCTCCTGCCAAATTGGTCTAAACAACTCCTCCCGGTCGCGAGACCTTCACGCCCGGTCCGCCCGCCGGTCCGCCGCGCCCCGCCCGGACCGTCGGCGCTACCCTCGCCATGTGCCCTCGCTGAACGAACTCGTCCGCCGCCACACCACCCTCACCGGGGCCGACGTGGAATGGCTCCACATGCTGGTCTCGGAGTGGCAGCTGCTCTCCGACCTCTCCTTCGCCGACCTGGTGCTGTGGATCCCCACCTGGGACGGCATCCGCTACGTCTCGGTGGCGCAGATGCGGCCCAACACCGGGCCGACCTCCTACCAGGACGACATGGTCGGCCACCTCGTCCCGCGTGGTCGCCGCCCGCTGCTGGACGCCGCCTTCGACGAGGGCCGGATCGTGCGCGAGGGCGACCCGGAGTGGCGCGAGGAGGTCCCGGTCCGGGTCGAGTCGATCCCGGTCCGGCGCGAGGGCAAGGTGCTCGGGGTGATCGCCCGCAACACCAACCTGCTGACCGTCCGCACCCCCAGCCGGCTGGAGCTCACCTACCTGCAGAGTGCCTCCGACCTGGCGCAGATGATCGCGGCCGGCAGCTTCCCCTTCCCCGGCCACGAGCAGATCGACATGGACGCCGCGCCCCGGGTCGGCGACGGCCTGATCCGCCTGGACGCGGACGGCATCGTCACCTACGCCAGCCCCAACGCGCTCTCCGCCTACCACCGTCTCGGCCTCACCACCGACCTGGTCGGCAGCCACCTCGGCCGCACCACCGCCGACCTCGCTCCGCCGTCCCGGGGAGCGGTCCACGAGGCGCTGGTGAAGGTGGCCAGCGGCTGGGCGCCGCGGCAGACCGAGGTGGAGGCGCAGGGGGGAGTGGTGACCCTGCGGGCGATCCCGCTCAAGCCCAAGGGCACCCTGACCGGTTCGCTGGTGCTCTGCCGCGACGTCACCGAGCTGCGCCGCCGCGACCGCGAGCTGATGACCAAGGACGCCACCATCCGGGAGATCCACCACCGGGTGAAGAACAACCTGCAGACCGTCGCGGCCCTGCTGCGGCTGCAGTCCCGCCGGATGGAGTCGGAGTCCGGGCGGGCCGCGCTGGACGAGGCGGTGCGCCGGGTCGGCTCGATCGCGATCGTGCACGAGACCCTCTCCCAGGCGCTGGACGAGCAGGTGGCCTTCGACGAGATCGCCGACCGGGTGCTGGCGATGGCGATGGAGCTGTCCCAGGACGGCCGGGTGGCGACCCGCCGCACCGGCAGCTTCGGCATCCTGTCCGCCGAGGTGGCCACCCCGCTGTCGATGGTGCTGACCGAGCTGCTGCAGAACGCCCTGGAGCACGCCTTCGGCCCGACGGCCTCCGGGAACCTGGAGGTCAGCGCGCTGCGCGGGCGGGCCCCGGCCACCGGGATGGGCTGGTCGGACAGCTGGAACGGCGGTGCCCGCCCGGAGGAGTACTTGCTGATCACGGTGCAGGACGACGGTCGGGGCATGCCGGAGGGCTTCGACCCGAAGACGGCGGGGAACCTCGGGCTCCAGATCGTCCGGACGCTGGCCACCGGTGAGCTCGGCGGCACCTTCGACATGGTGGCCGGCCCGAACGGCGGCACCAAGGTGGTCCTTCAGATCCCGGTCCGCTGAGGCCCGGTCGGCCACGGCCCCGGCCGGCTGAGATTCTGCTGAGAATCCGTTGCGTTCAGGCGCGCGGCAGGGGCGCGTGCCCGGACGGACGCGCCGGGTGAGCACTCCGCGCGCCTGGCGCACCCGACCCGCTGCGCACGACGCGAGAACGCGCACGACGCGGACGACGCGCGGAAACAGAAACGAGGCCCTGTCGACCGGGGGGGGGTGGGTCGACAGGGCCTCTCAACCCGTTCCGGCCGTCGGGGGGAGTCGGCCGGAACGGGGGCTCTGGGTAGTGCGACACCTCGCCGGTGCGTTGCACACGGTGAGCGCCACAGCTCCACAGTATTGCTCTAAGTGAACAGTATCAAGTGGCTGGACGGGTCCGGTGTCGCGGGACCGAGTCGAGCAAGGTCCTTTGTGCGGAAGGCTTCACCAGGAGGTGCAGGGAAGCCTTTGATCATGTGTTGATCGGTACTGCGGTCACTGCTGGTGCTACGCCGTGTGATCAGCGCGATCAGGCGGTGCGGGCGCGGTTGCGGGCAGCACGGCGCTTCATCGCGCGACGCTCGTCCTCGCTCATGCCGCCCCAGACGCCGGCGTCCTGGCCGGTCTCGAGGGCCCACTGGAGGCACTGCTCCATGACCGGACAGCGGCGGCACACGGCCTTGGCTTCCTCGATCTGCAGCAGAGCAGGACCGGTGTTCCCGATCGGGAAGAACAGCTCCGGGTCCTCTTCGCGGCAGACAGCGCGGTGGCGCCAGTCCATGGTCGTCCAACTCCTCCTGCCGACGGGGGTGGCCCGGGCGGCATAATCGATGGCTTTGTGAATGTGAACGCTTTCACGAATCCCACGACAGCAAAAGAGACCAAAGGCCTACCGGACCCGGGTGGTCTGTGCTGGGGGGGATTCGGCGATTCGAGGGACACCCCGCGGTCGGTGCTCCGTGGTTCCGGAGTCGCCGTCGCTGCGATGTGTCCCGATCGCCATGTAGAGGTTCGCAAACCTCGGGCTCGGATACAACCCCCTTCGGGGAGGAATTTTTGATTCTTCGGTGTCGCCTACCTCACAGCCAGTACTTCTATGGAGTGAAGGGGGCTTGTGCGTTCGAGAAGAAGGGTGAACCCCGCTTCCGGTCACACAATCACACGCAGTGCCCGCCGTACGCCTGTGAAACTGACGCGACTCCTGTCTCCAAGATGGTCGCCGTCCACCTGGAACGGGGTGGGTTCCTCTGAAACCAAGGTGAAGTGTCTGACGTCGTGATAGGAGACGACGTGCTTCCCGGACGGGCCGACCGGCGGTGCGCCGTCGCTCGAAGGCGCGTACGACCGCAGGATCTGACGGATCGTTCGAGCCGTGCCGAACGCCGTCATCCGGGTGATCCCGAAGACGTCCAGATCCGTGTCGAAGGAGGCGAGCGGCGAGGGATAGACCGGACGGTTGCCGAGGAACGTCCACGGCGAGGTGTTGCTGACTATCGACAGCACCAGCCCCGGCACGGCCTCGTGGCCCGGCAGCTCAAGGGAGACCGGGCCGGAGCGGCGCTGCTCACGCTGGGTGAAGTAGTGCCGGATCGCCTGCTTGACGTAGAGGGCGTGGGTGGACTTGCGCCCGGCCTTGCGCTGCTCCTCGACCCGGCCGACCACCCCGGCGTCGAAGCCGAGGCCGGCGGTGAAGGTGAACCAGCGGTCCGGCAGCCCGTCGGTCATCGCCTTGCCCAGGCCGATCGGGCGCTCCCGTCCGTGCTCCAGTGCGTGCAGCAGGGCGCCGGTGGCCTCCACCGGGTCGTTGGGCAGGCCCAGCGCGCGGGCGAACACATTGGTCGAACCGCCCGGCACCACGGCCAGTCGCGGGACCTTCTCGCCCGGGCCGTGCGCCAGCAGCCCGTTCACCACCTCGTTGACGGTGCCGTCGCCGCCCAGTGCCACCACCAGGTCGACGGTGCCGTCCTCCGCCGCCTCCCGGGCCAGGTCGCGCGCGTGGCCCCGGTACTGCGTCTCGGCCACCTCCAGCTTGAGGTCGCTGCGCAGCGCGTGGATCAGGACGTCCCTGGTCCGGCCACTGGTGGTGGTGGCCTTGTGGTTCACGACCAGGAGAGCGCGCATGGGGAAAGCCTACGGGTCGGTACGGACCAACCGGCGGCTACCCTGCTGGAGTGACCGCAGAAACCTCCGCACCCGTACCCGCGGGCGGCTCCGGCCGTCCGGCGTCCCTGACCCTGGGCGCCGCCATCACCGCCCTGGAGGGCGCCGCGCTGGCCGTCGTCGGCGTCTGGGACATGGTGGCCGCACTGTCCGGCCAGTCCAAGCAGCTCGCCCTGAACGAGTTCGGCGGCGTGGTCATCGTGCTGCTCGGCGTGCTGCCGGTGCTGGCCGCCCGCGCGCTGCTGAAGGCGCGCCGCTGGGGCCGCAGCCCGGCAGTGCTGACCAACTCGATCTGCCTGCCGGTCGCCTACTACATGATCGAGAGCGGCGGCTCGATGGTCGCCGTCGGCGGGCTGGTCGGCCTGCTCGGGCTGGTGGGCATCGGCTCGCTGCTGAACCCGAAGTCGACGGCGGCCCTGTACGCCCCGTCCGAGGACTGAGCGCAGGGCCGCCGGACGGCCGGGCGGTCGCCCGGCCGGAGCCGAGCGACCGTCAGCCCTACTCCTCCACCAGGAGCTTCTCCCGCAGCTGGGCCAGCGTCCGGGCGAGCAGTCGGGACACGTGCATCTGGGAGATCCCCACCTCGGCGGCGATCTGCGACTGGGTCATGTTCCGGAAGAACCGCAGCACCAGGATCTTCTGCTCCCGGGGCGGCAGTTGGGCCAGCAGCGGCTTGAGCGACTCGCGGTACTCGACGCCCTCCAGCGCCTCGTCGGTGGCGCCCAGGGTGTCCGCGACGGCCGGCGACTCGTCGTCGCTGTCCGGCACGTCCAGGGACAGCGTGGAGTACGCGTTGGCGGACTCCAAGCCCTCCAGGACGTCCTCCTCGGAGATCCCCAGGTGTTCGGCCAGCTCGTGCACCGTGGGGGAGCGGCCGTGCCGCTGGGAGAGCTCGCTGGTCGCCGTGGTGAGCGACAGCCGCAGCTCCTGCAGCCGGCGCGGGACGCGCACCGCCCAGCCCTTGTCGCGGAAGTGCCGCTTGATCTCCCCGACGATGGTCGGCGTCGCGTAGGTCGAGAACTCGACCCCGCGCTCGTGGTCGAAGCGGTCCACCGACTTGATCAGGCCGATGGTGGCGACCTGCGTGAGGTCGTCCAGCGGTTCGCCCCGGTTGCGGAAGCGCCGGGCCAGGTGCTCGACCAGCGGGATGTGCATCCGCACCAGCTGGTTGCGCAGCTCGACCCGCTCCGGCGAGCCCTCGGGCAGCGCCGACAGGCGGACGAACAGCGCGCGGGCGGCCTCCCGGTCCGGGGCTCCGCTGCGGTGCGCGCTCTGGGTGGGCACGGCGCCGTGCAGCTCCGCCTCGGCCGTCTCCTCCGCCTGCTCCGCCGGGTCCGGCGGGGGTGCGGAGTCTGGCGTCGGCTCGGACGTCGGCTCGGACGTCGGCTCGGTCGGGTGGCTCATCCGGTGGGCGTCCTTCGGGTGCGCTTCGTCGTTGGCGGCGAGACCGGGAACGCTCGCCTGGGTCGGTACGGCAGGTCCCGCCGTCGCGAGGCCGGTACGGTCCAGATCACTCACGGCCATTCCCCCGTTCCGTTCCGGGAGCACCGGGGCCGGCGGCCCCGGAATCGTCTCGTTGGTCGTACCGCGCGGGGCGGTACCGGGAGCCGTCCGCCGGGCCCCGGAGGGGGTTCGGCGGACGGCCCTTGCGCGGGTGCTGCTCGGTGCTGCTCGGTCTGCGGGGTGCGGTTCGGCGCCCGGTCAGTGGGCGGCGGACCCGCCGCGCTTCTTGTGCAGGCTGATCGACACGGTGTTGTCCTCGGCGACCGAGGAGTCGACCTCGCCGGCCAGCGCGGAGAGCACGGTCCAGGCGAAGGTGTCCCGCTCGGGGGCCTTGCCGTCGGTGGTCGGGGCGGCGACGGTCACCTTCAGCGAGTCGCCGACCAGCCGGAACTCGCACGACAGGACAGAGCCGGGCACCGCCTGCTGGAGCAGGATGGCGCAGGCCTCGTCGACCGCGATCCGAAGGTCCTCGATCTCGTCGAGGGTGAAGTCCAGCCGGGCCGCCAACCCGGCCGTCGCTGTTCGCAGCACGGAGAGGTAGGCCCCCGCCGCCGGGAGCCGGACCTCCACGAAGTCCTGAACACCGAGATCGCCGTCGATCTGGGACACCCTTGCCTCCTGGGTGACGCGCTGTACTTGCTTGGTACCCCGCTTGTTACCCCTGCTTGCCGCCCCGTAAAGGGGGCACTTTGCCACCCCTTCGAAGGGCACCTTGCCGCCCCTCGGAGGGGCCCGGGTCTGCGGGTCCGCCAACGCTCTGCCCTACCGCACCCCGTTCGGGAGTTACTCATGGTAAGGCATTGCGACGCAGGGTGGCAGACCCTTTCCCGGACTCCTGCGGTCCGCTCAGCGGCGTCCGGCGGCGGCGAGCGCCCCGTCGGTGAGCCGGTAGACGGTCCACTCGTCCATCGGCACCGCGCCGAGCGACTTGTAGAAGTCGATCGAGGGCTGGTTCCAGTCCAGCACCGACCACTCCACCCGGGAGTAGCCGCGTTCCACGGCGATCCGGGCGAGCTCCAGCAGCAGTGCCTTGCCGTGGCCGCCGCCGCGCGCCTCCGGGCGGACGTACAGGTCCTCCAGGTAGATCCCGTGGGTGCCGCGCCAGGTCGAGAAGTTGCGGAACCAGAGCGCGAAGCCGACCGGCTCGCCGCCGGCCTCGTCCTCGGCGATCAGGCCGAACACCGCGGGGTTCGCACCGAACAGCGCCTCGTGCAGCTGCTCCTCGGTGGCCACCGCTTCGTGCGCGGCCTTCTCGTACTCCGCGAGCTCGCGGATCATGGCGTGGATGACGGGAACGTCGGTGGGGACGGCGGTGCGGATCATGCCTGCGAGCCTACTGCTCGGGCCCCGTCTCGTCCCAGGCCTGGATCGAGGTCTGATCGACGATCCTTCCGTCCCGGAGGTCGGCCATCGAGGACATCAGCACCCGGACGCCGTCCGGGTAGCGGCAGGACTCCATGAAGGCGACGTGGTCGCCCTGGACGACCACCTGCTCCAGCTTGTGGGTCATCTCGCGGCCGTAGATGTCGGCCAGCATGGCGCCGATCTCGTCCCGCCCGTGCATCACCAGGGGGTGGCTGGGCTGGGTCTTGCGGTCGACCATGCGCAGTTCGGCGTCCTCCGCGTAGAGCGCCAGGAGGGCGTCGGCGTCGCCGCGTTCGATGCCTTCGCGCAGGGCACGGGTGTCGAACGCGGCGGGGGCCGCCATGGTGGTCATGATCTCGCTCCTCCGGTCGGGGTCCGTCGGCTCGTACCTTGAGCGTACGCCCGGTGCCGCCGCCCGGAGGAGCGTGGATCCGGGCCGGTCAGCGGGCCGGGACGGTGCGCAGGTAGTCGGCCAGGGTGCTGATCGCGGCCGGGTTGCGCGGGCTCTCCACCAGGTCGACGTAGTCCAGGACGAAGATCCGGTCGTTCCTGACCGCGGAGACGTTCGCCAGCGGCGGGAAGGACTTGAGGAACTTCCGCTTCTCCTCGGCGCCCGGGGTCGCGTAGTCGTTGATCACGATCACCTCGGGGTCGCGCTGCACCACGGTCTCCCAGCCGGCGGTGACCCAGGTGTCGGCGAGGTCGCCCATGACGTTGGTGCCGCCGGCCTCGGTGATGATCCGGTTCGCGGCGGCGAACCTGCCGGCGGTGTACGGCTTGTCCTGCCCGCTGTCGTACAGGAAGACGGACGGTCGGCGCTCGGGCCGCCGGACGGCGTCGATCAGCGCCTTGGAGTCGGCGATCAGCCTGTCGGCGCGGTCCTTGACGTCGAAGATCTCGCCGAGGTTGGCCAGGTCGGTGTAGAGCGCGTCCAGCGGATCCATCACGCCGCGCTCGGCGCCCTTGCCGCTGCGGCAGGACTCGCTGAGCACGTACGAGTCGATGCCGAGGGCCTTGAACGCCTGTGGGGTGACGCCGGTGCCCTCGTCGAAGCCGTAGTGCCAGCCGGCGAGGACCAGGTCGGCCTTGGCGTCGAGGGCGATCTCCTTGGTCAGCCGCTGCTCGGAGAGCCAGGTGGTCTGCTGGTAGCCGTCCTTCCAGGGCACCCGGTCGATCTTCCCCTTGTCGTCGGGCATGACGTAGCCGGCCATCCGGTCGGCGAGCCCGAGGGAGAGCATCAGCTCGGTGATGTTGACGTCGTTGGTGACCACCCGGGCGGGCTTCTGCGCGAAGGTGAGCTCCGCGCCGCAGTTCTCCACGGTCACCGGGTAGTGGGCGGAGGCGGTGGCCCCCTCGCCCGGGGCGAACTCGGCGCCGCAGCCGGTGAGTCCGAGGGTGAGCAGGGCGGCGGTGGCAACGGCCTTGGTACGCACGTGAGGTCCTCCGGTCGGTCAGGTGAGGCGGTCGAACAGCAGCTGGACGGCGCCCGTTTCCGGGTGCCGGACGGGGGTGGCCCGGACGCCGAACACCTCGGCCAGCAGGGCGGGTCGGAGCACCTCGCCGGGCGGACCGGCGGCGACGATCCGGCCCGCGCGCAGCACGTACAGCAGGTCGCAGTGGCTCGCCGCCAGGTTGAGGTCGTGCAGCGCGGTGAGCACCGTCGGGCCGGCCTCGCGGGCCAGCGCCAGCACCTCCAACTGGTGGGCGATGTCCAGGTGGTTGGTGGGTTCGTCGAGGACCAGCAGGCGCGGCTCCTGGACGAGTGCGCGGGCGAACAGCACCCGCTGCTTCTCGCCCCCGGACAGGCTCAGGAAGCCCCGTTCGGCGAGGTGCCCGGCCCGGACCTTTCGCAGGGCCCCGGCGCAGCGCTCCCGGTCCGCTTCGGTGGGGGCGCCGAGGCCGCGCCGGTGCGGCAGCCGGCCCATGGCGACCACCTCGGCCACCGTGAAGTCGAACTCGGCGGAGTGCTCCTGGGTCAGCGCGGCCACCCGCCGGGCCGACTCGCGCGCGGTGAGCGCGTGCAGGTCGTCGCCGGCCAGGCGGACGGCGCCGCCGGCGGGCTTCAGCACCCGGTAGACGCAGCGCAGCAGGGTCGACTTGCCGCTGCCGTTCGGTCCGACCAGGCCGACCACCTGCCCGGCGGCGGCCGCAAGGCTCACCTCGTGGACCAGCCGGGTCCCGGCGAGCTCCACCGAGACGGCGTCGACGGCGAGGTCCTCGGAGCCGCTCATCGGCGGCCTCCGAAGGCCTGGCCGCGACGGCGCATCATCAGCAGGAAGGCGGGCACGCCGAGCACCGCGGTGAACACTCCGACGGGCAGTTCGGCGGGCGCCAGCAGGGTGCGGGAGGCGATGTCCACCCAGACCAGCAGCAGGGCCCCGGCGAGCGGCGCGACCAGTAGCACCCGGCGGTGCCCGGCGCCGACCAGCATCCGCGCCAGGTGCGGCACCAGCAGTCCGACGAAGCCGATCGCCCCGCTGACCGCGACCACGGTGCCGGTGACGGCGGCGGTGACCACGAACAGCTCGCGGCGCAGCCGGTCCGGGTCCACGCCGAGCGAGGCGGAGGTCTCGTCGCCCATGGCGAGCGCGTCCAGCCGTCCGGCGGCGCAGCCCAGGTGGGCCAGCCCGGCCAGGACGGTGACGGCGGCGATCGGTACCGAGCCCCAGGTGGCGCCGCCGAGGCTGCCGAGCAGCCACATCATGGCGTCCCGGGCGGCCTCGCCGCGGTCGGCGGCGAAGACCATCAGGGTGGTGGCGGCGGAGAAGCCGTAGGACAGGGCGGTGCCGGTGAGCACCAGACGCAGCGGGGTGAGCCCGTACGCGGTGCGGGCGGCGAGGTAGACCAGCGCCATCGCGACCAGTGCGGAGCCGAAGGCGGAGGCGGAGACCGCCCACACGCCGAGCGAGGCGAAGGCGCCGAACAGCAGCACGGCGTTGGCGCCGACGGCCGCGCCGGAGGAGATGCCGAGCACGAAGGGGTCGGCGAGCGCGTTGCGCACCAGCGCCTGGACGGCGACCCCGGTGCCGGCCAGCCCGGCGCCGACCACGGCGGCCAGCACGGTGCGCGGCAGCCGGATCTCCCAGACGATGGCGTACGCGGCCGCCTCGCCCGCGTCCAGCCGACCGCCCGTCAGCCCGGCACCGAGCAGTCGCAGCACGCGGGGGAGTCCGAGCCCGGAGGAGCCGAGGGCGACCCCGCAGACCAGTGAGAGCAGCAGGGCGGCGGCGAGGCCGACGGCGAGCGGGAGCGCGGGTATTCGGCGGTCGGGCGGGCCGGCGGGGGCGCGGTTCACGGGTGCGCGGTTCACGGGTGCGCCTTGCCTCGGGCCGTGGGTGCGCCGGGGCGGGCGCGGGCCGGAGGCGTGCCGGGGCGCCGTTCCCCTCGCAGTCCGCGGCGAGTTGTCGGGAGGTCAGCGACCGGGGGCGATCGGGCTGGCGCGGCCTCGGCGGCCGCGCTCACCGTTGCGGGTCAGCGCCGGATTCACACCGGACTTCCCCCTCGGACGCCCTGGCAGCATAACAGGCACTCAGGGCAGGCAACCCTTACCGGAGTCGATCCGGACGTGAACGCACGACCGCCCCTGTCCGGCGCTACGGACGGGGGCGGTCGGGTGGCGACGCGTCAGGACTCAGCCCTGCTTGGTCTCCCAGAAGATCTTGTCGACCTCGGCGATCAGGTCCAGCAGGGCCTGGCCGGTGGCCGGGTCGGTGGACGCCTTGGCGGCCGAGGCGGCCTTCAGGGTGTCGTTGATCAGCTGGTGCAGCTGCGGGTACTTCTCGAAGTGCGGGGCCTTGAAGTAGTCGCTCCACAGCACCGAGATGTGGTGCTTGACGGCCTCGGCGCGCTGCTCCTTGATGATGATGGCGCGGGCGCGGAAGTGCGCGTCCTCGTTGGCCTGGTACTTCTCCTGGGTGGCCTTGACGGACTCGGCCTCCAGCTTGGCCTGCGCCGGGTCGTACACGCCGCAGGGCAGGTCACAGTGGGCGTGGGCGGTGGCGCGCGGTGCAAACAGACGAGAGAACATGGGAGTCCTTCCTTAGATCGTCTTCCCGCGCCCGAGATTACCCTTCCGCCCTCCCGGTTTCGCGATCGGGCGGTGGGCCTAGGGCAAAAGGCGGACCCGGAACCGGGGTAATCCGGACACCGACCGGGTGACGGTCCGTACGGCAGACTGGGTGCGGTCGGCGCGGGAGGAGGAGTCGTGGCACGGAGTGCGGAACCGGAGGGCCGGGCCCGGGGCGGCGCGCTGCCGTTCGGGCTGGTCGACGTGGCGGGCCCGTCGATGGTCCCGACCCTGCGCGAGGGCGACCGGCTGGTGGTCCGCTACGGCGCGCCGGTCCGCCCGGGAGCGGTGGTGCTCTTCCGGCACCCCTTCCAACAGGACCTGCTGGTGGTGAAGCGGGCCGCCGAGCGCCGGGCCGGGGGCTGGTGGATGCTCTCCGACAACCGCCCGGTGGACAGCGACAGCCGCAGCTACGGCGCCGTCCCGGACGAGCTGCTGCTCGGCCGGGTGCTGCTGCGGCTGCGCCCGCGCCCGGCCTGGCTGGCGCCGGGCCGCCGGCTGGAGCGGCTGCTGCTCACCCCGCGACTGGCCCGGCTGCCGGGCCTGGCCCGCCGCCTCGGCGTCTGGGTGGAGGAGGTCTAGCTAGACCTGCTTCCCGGTGCCCAGCGCGGCCTCCGCCTCCTGGCGCTTGCGGGCCCGGTAGGCGGCGACGTTGGCCCGGGTCGCGCAGCGGTCCGAGCAGTAGCGGCGGGAGCGGTTGGTCGAGGTGTCCAGGTAGGCGTTGCGGCAGGGCGCGGCCTGGCAGATGCCCAGCCGGTCGGCGCCCAGCTCGGTCAGGTGGACTGCCAGGCCCATGCAGGCGACCGCGCTGAAGTGCGCGGTGGCGGTCGGCGAGTTGTCGGCCAGGTGCAGGTGCCAGCGCGGCCGTCCGGCGTCGTCCAGGTAGTCGTGCCCGGAGATCAGCGGGCTGACGGGGTACTCCATCAGCAGGCTGTTCAGCAGGTCGACGCCCCGGACCTCGTCCCCCTCGGCGGCGGCTTCGAAGACCCCGCGCAGCCGGGTCCGCACCGCCCGCAGCCGGGGCAGGTCGGACTCGTCGGCGAGGGCGGCGGCCCGCGAGGAGTCGGAGAACAGGGCACGCACCGCGTCCACGGAGGTCAGCGTGTCGGTGCCGCGCTCGGGCTCCTCGGTGTTGACCAGCCGAACGGCGAGATCGGCGTACGAGGCGAGCTCCACGGCGGTCCTTCCAGAGAATCGGTAACGGGCTGACTGCTTCCAGCCTATTACCCGGGTGGGGAAAACGGCGGCGCCCGGCAGGAAAACTGCCTGCCGGGCGCCGACGGGACGGGTTCAGAGCACCTTGGAGAGGAAGGCCCTGGTGCGCTCGTGCTGCGGGTCGGTGAGGACCTCGCGGGGGTTGCCGGACTCGACCACCACACCGCCGTCCATGAACACCAGCGCGTCGCCGACCTCGCGGGCGAAGCCCATCTCGTGGGTGACGACGATCATCGTCATCCCCTCCTCGGCCAGCCCGCGCATGACGTCCAGCACCTCGCCGACCAGCTCGGGGTCGAGCGCGGAGGTCGGCTCGTCGAAGAGCATCAGCTTGGGCTTCATGGCGAGCGCACGGGCGATCGCGACGCGCTGCTGCTGGCCGCCGGAGAGCTGCGAGGGGTAGTTCTTCGCCTTGTCGGCGAGGCCGACCCGCTCCAGCAGGGCCATCCCGCGCTCGCGGGCGTCGGCCTTGGACTCGCCCTTGACCTGCACCGGCGCCTCGATGATGTTCTCTATGGCGGTCATGTGCGGGAACAGGTTGAAGCGTTGGAAGACCATCCCGATGTCGCGCCGCTTGAGGGCGACCTCGCGGTCCCTGAGCTCGTAGAGCTTGTCGCCCTTGCGCCGGTAGCCGACCAGCTCGCCGTCCACGGACAGCAGGCCGCCGTTGATCTTCTCCAGGTGGTTGATGCACCGCAGGAAGGTCGACTTGCCGGAGCCGGACGGGCCGATCAGGCAGAACACCTCGCGCGGCTTGACCTCCAGGTCGATGCCCTTGAGCACCTCGACCAGGCCGTACGACTTGCGCACGCCCTCGGCCTTGACCATGGGCTCGCCGGGCGCGGAGTCGGCCGGAGTCTTGGTCAGGTCGGTCATGCGTGGCCACCTCCCTCGAGCCCCGGGACCACGTCGTGGTCGGTCTTCGGAGTCGGCTTGCCGGCGAACATCCTGCGCACCCGCTGGAGCGGCGTGGGCGGCAGCGTCCGGGTGGTACCCCGAGCGTAGTACCGCTCGACGTAGTACTGCCCGATGGTCAGTACGGAGGTCAGGAAGAGGTACCAGAGGCTGACGGTGATCAGCAGCGGGATGGTCTGGAACGTGCGCGAGTAGATGTTCTGCCCGGCCCGGAACAGCTCCTCCAGCGCGATGACGCTGACCAGCGAGGTGGTCTTGAGCATCGAGATGGTCTCGTTGCCGGTCGGCGGGATGATCACCCGCATGGCCTGCGGCAGGACGATCCGGCGCATGGTCGCGAACCGGCTCATGCCGAGCGCGTGGGCCGCCTCG
Source organism: Kitasatospora sp. NPDC023120 (assembly GCF_055560835.1). Classification (NCBI taxonomy): domain Bacteria; kingdom Bacillati; phylum Actinomycetota; class Actinomycetes; order Kitasatosporales; family Streptomycetaceae; genus Kitasatospora; species Kitasatospora sp. NPDC023120. The sequence goes on from NZ_JBVHHY010000017.1 coordinate 193,190, forward strand.
GTCTGCCCCTCGTCCACCGACTGGATGCCGCCGCGGACGATCTCCGCCATGTACGCGGCCTCGTTGAGGCCGAGGCCGAGCAGCGCCGCGGTGAAGACCGGGATCAGCGTGTTGGTCGACTCGGACCAGAACTCGGGGCCGAACGGGATGCCGATCGACAGCTTGGGCCACAGCGCGCCCATGAAGTTCCAGAAGACCAGCTGGACCAGCACGGGGGTGCCGCGGAAGATCCAGATGTAGAACCACGCGGTGCCCGACAGCAGCGGGTTCGGCGACAGCCGCATCACCGCGAGGATGATGCCGCCGGCCACGCCCATGAGCATGGACAGCGCGGTGAGCTCCAGGGTGACGCCCAGGCCGTGCAGGATGCTCGAGTCGAACAGGTAGGTGTTGACGACGTCCCACTGGAAGGCGGGATTGAAGGCGAGGGCGTGGACCAGCATCGCCGCGAGGACCGCGACGACGATGGCTCCCGCCCACCGGCCGGGGTGGCGGACCGGGACGGCCTTGAAGGTTTCGGGCCGTCCCGGACTCACCGGCCCCTGATCGGAAGGGTTCACGGTGACCTCAGGGGAGTGGGGAACTGGCGGAGGGTCAGCTGGTGGCGCCGTTGATCACGGACTTGTCGATCGCGCCCGCCTGGACGCCCCACTTCTCCAGGATCTGCTTGTAAGTGCCGTCGTCCATCAGCGCCTGGATGGCCCCCTGGACGGGCGCGGCGAGCGCGGAGCCCTTGGCCAGGGCGACGCCGTAGGGGGCCTTGGCCTCGACCGCGCCGACCTGCTCCAGCTGGCCGTTGGTCTGCTTGAGCGCGTAGTCGATGACCGGGGAGTCGGCCAGCATGACCTGGTCGCGGCCGGAGACCAGCGCCGTGGTCACGTCGGTCTGCAGGTCGAACTTGTCGCCGTCGTTGGGCACCGGGGGCTTGCCGGCCTTGACGCAGTCCGGGTTGATGGTGTCCTTGATGGCGTCGGCCTGGATGGTGCCGGTCTGCACGGCGACCTTCTTGCCGCACAGGTCCTTCGGGTCGATCTTGTCCGGGTTGCCCTTTTTGACCGCCGCGCTGGTGCCCGCGAGGAAGTACGTCACCATGTCGACGGTGGCCTCGCGCTCCTTGTTGTCGGTGAGCGAGCTCATCGCCAGCTGGAACTTGTTGGCCTGGATGCCCGGGATGAGCGCGGTGAACGGCGAGTTCTGGGTCTCGATCTGCAGACCCAGCTTCTGGCCGATGGCGTTGGCCAGGTCCACGTCCATGCCGATGATCTTGTTCGAGGCGTCCTGGAACTCGTTCGGTGCGTAGGAGGCGTCGAAGGCGACCACGAGCTTGCCCGCCGACTTGATGTCGGCGGGCAGCTGGGCGACCAGGGCCGGGTCGGCGGTGGCCGCCTTGATGCTGGCGGACGGGTTCACGCCACCGGCGGCGGTGGAGCCCGACGACGACTTGCTGCTGCTGCAACCGGTCAGCACGAGGGAGACGGAGAGGGCAGCCACACCGGCCGCGAAGAGGCGGTTGCGCTGGGTACGGGCGGTCATGAGGGGGATCTCCTCCTGGGAGAGAAGGTCGGGCGGACGCGCCGCGGGAGCGGCGCACCGGAGGTTGCGAGCCGTACGGCGCCGTACGGGTGTGCGTCGTACGTCGTCGTACGTGCGGGCCGGGTTCTGCAGTGCCTGGACGCTGGGACCGCCCAGGGTTTTACGAGGTACTGCTCCGCCACCCTCCGCCGAGGTGGACGTTGGCCGAACCGCCTCGACCAGTGGTCGGCTCGATCCGAGATGGGGGGAATCCTGCCATCTGAGGACGGTCAGGTGGCCCTCATCCAGATCAAAATCGGATAACGAGGGGTCACACTGTCCGCTATTCGGACCTAATCCGGGCCCCTGTCACCCTCCGCATAAGTATGCGGATCCCTCTGTGCTCGCGCCCGGAGGCCCGCCGCCCGCCCGCTCAGATGCCCCCGTTGATCACCGCGTTCTGCGCCGCGCCCGCGCTGACGTTCCACTTGGCGAGGATCTTGTCGTACTCGCCGCTGCGGATCAGCTGGTCGACCGCCTTGGCCATCGCGTCGCGCAGCTCGGTGTCGGTCTTGCGCACCGCGATCCCGTACGGGTTGGAGGTGGACTGCCCGCCGCTCAGCTCGAAGCGGTTGCCGCCGTCGGTGGTCTTCGCCGCGTAGGCGGCCACCGGGAAGTCGTTCAGCCCGGCCATGGCGGCGCCGGAGGCGACCTCGGCCAGGGCCTTGGCGTCGCTGTCCAGCTTGTGCGTGGTCAGCTGCCGGCCGGTGCGGGCGCAGACCGCCACCTGGCGGGTGATGATCTCGTCCTGGGTGGTGCCCTGCTGGAGCGCGACGATCTTGCCGCACAGGTCGTCCAGGGTCTTGATGCCCTTGGGGTTGCCCTTCGGGACGACGATCGAGGTGCCGGCGATGAAGTAGTCCACGAAGTCCACGCCGGGGTTGACCTGCTTGCCGGCCTCGTCCAGGCCCTCGCGGCGGGCGCGGATGTCGCTGAGCGCCGACATCGCCAGGTCGTACTGCTTGCTCTGCAGGTTCGGTATCAGCTTGTCGAACGTGGTGTCCACGAACTCGATCCGCACGTCGAGGATCTTGCCCAGGGCGTTGGCGAGCTCCGGGTCGAGGCCGGCCGGCTTGCCGTCCGGGCCGCGGAACTCCACCGGCGCGTAGTTGACGTCCATGCCGATGCGCAGCACCCCGGCCGAGCGCTGCGCCTTCGGCAGCTTGCCGCGGAGGTCCTTGACCGGGTCGTCCGCGGCGGCCTGCCCGCCGCTTCCGCAACCGGTCAGCAACAGGGCACCGGCGGTGACCAGGACGGCGCCGGCCAGGACCGGGCGGCGGGCGGGGAGGAGGTGAGGCATGGGGCTGCTCCTGTGGGAGGGACGTGCGTTCGCCACGGTGTCGCGGTGGTGTACGCGAAATGGCGGACAAGCGATCCTGCCATCCCGGCCTGCCGGGCCCTGCGGCGGGTGTGTCAGAATGCCGTACCGGGTGACCCCCGGACGCTCGAACCAGACCGACGAGCCCTGACAGGCTCGGGTCGCCCGGGACCGGAAGTCCTCACGTGACTCCGTATCCGGGGCGCCGACTCCCCCTCGCGTCTGCGTTCACTCCTGCGGGTGTGCGTGCGCTCAAGCCGTTGCCGCCGCCGGAGCCCGGCACTTCCGACCGCCGGGCCCCTGGGACGCGACAGCGCGGCGATGAACCGCACGTGACGAGGACGAAAAGGCATAGGTGCGATGCCTTTGTCCGACCTAGGCTCGGCCCGGTAGCACTAACGCGGACAACACAAGACCCCATAAAACCCTCATCCGAGGCGCCGCCCGACAGCGCCCCGACCCCGACCCCGGGTCCGCTTCGGCGTACCCGGTTTCCGGTTTCCGGACGGGTCGTCCCGCCCGTCGGTCGCGTGTCCTCGCCAGAACAATGACGAAGAGGTCATCGTGGCAGCGGAGATCATCAGCAGCACCCAGGACACCGACGATCCGGTCGACGCGGTTTTCGCGCTCCACCGCGGCGGCAAGATGGAGATCCGGGCGACCGTCCCGGTGCGCGACGCGGACGACCTGTCCCTCGCCTACACCCCCGGTGTCGCCCGGGTCTGCACGGCCATCGCCGAGCAGCCGGAGCTGGTCAACGACTACACCTGGAAGTCCAACACCGTCGCGGTGGTCACCGACGGCACCGCGGTGCTGGGCCTCGGCGACATCGGCCCGCAGGCCTCGCTGCCCGTGATGGAGGGCAAGGCCATCCTGTTCAAGCAGTTCGGCGGTGTGGACGCGGTGCCGATCGCGCTCGACTGCACCGGGGTCGACGAGATCGTCGAGACCGTGGTCCGGCTGGCGCCCTCCTTCGGCGGCGTGAACCTGGAGGACATCTCCGCCCCCCGCTGCTTCGAGATCGAGCGCAGACTCCAGGAGGCCCTGGACATCCCGATCTTCCACGACGACCAGCACGGCACCGCGATCGTCACCACCGCCGCCCTGTGGAACGCGGCCAAGGTGACCGGCCGGGAGATCGGCTCGCTGCGGGCCGTCATCTCCGGCGCCGGCGCGGCCGGCATCGCCATCGCCAAGATGCTGCTGGCCGCCGGTATCGGCGACGTGGCGCTCTGCGACCGCAAGGGCGTGATCCACGACGGCCGCGACGACCTCACCGACGTCAAGGCCGAGATCGCCGCGCAGAGCAACCGCTCCGGGCTCAAGGGCTCGCTGGCCGACGCGCTGAACGGCGCCGACGTGTTCATCGGCGTCTCCGGCGGCACCGTGCCGGAGGAGGTCGTCGCGACCATGGCCGAGGGCGCGTTCGTCTTCGCGATGGCCAACCCCAACCCGGAGATCCACCCCGAGGTCGCGCACAAGTACGCGGCGGTCGTGGCCACCGGCCGCAGCGACTTCCCGAACCAGATCAACAACGTGCTGGCCTTCCCGGGCATCTTCGCCGGCGCCCTGCAGGTCCGGGCCTCCCGGATCACCGAGGGCATGAAGCTGGCCGCCGCCAAGGCGCTGGCCGGCGTGGTCGCCGACGAGCTCACGCCGCAGAAGGTCATCCCCTCGCCGTTCGACGAGCGGGTCGCCCCGGCGGTCACCAAGGCCGTCGCCGAAGCCGCCCGGGCGGAGGGCGTGGCCAGGATCTGACGGTCCGACAGTCACATTCCGAGGCCGGGACGCGCGTCACACCCACGCGTGGTTCCCGGCCTCGGCCGTGCCCGGCTATCGTCCGGGACATGTTTGCTGCCTACGCCGCACGTATCGATGCCGACGACCCGCTCAGCGGGCTGGAGTTGGGCGAGCTTCCGGAGCCGCAGGCCCGCCCCGGGTGGAGCGTGGTGACGGTCAGGGCCGCCAGCCTCAACCACCACGACCTGTGGTCGCTGCGCGGGGTCGGCCTGCCCGCCGAGAAGCTGCCGATGATCCTCGGGTGCGACGCCGCCGGCGTCGACGAGGACGGCAACGAGGTGGTCATCCACTCGGTGATCGGCCAGAGCGGCCACGGGGTGGGCCCGAACGAACCGCGCTCCATCCTGACCGAGCGCTACCAGGGCACCTTCGCCCAGCAGGTGGCGGTGCCGACCTGGAACCTGCTGCCCAAGCCCGCCGAGCTGAGCTTCGAGGAGGCCGCCTGCCTGCCCACGGCCTGGCTGACGGCCTACCGGATGCTGTTCACCAACGCCGGGGTCAAGCCCGGTGACACCGTGTTGGTTCAGGGCGCGGGCGGTGGCGTGGCGACCGCGCTGATCGTCCTCGGCAAGGCGGCCGGCCTGCGGGTCTGGGTCACCGGCCGGGACGAGGCCAAGCGCCGCCGGGCGGTGGAGCTCGGCGCGGACGCCGCCTTCGAGAGCGGCGCCCGGCTGCCCGCGCGGGTGGACGCGGTGATGGAGACGGTCGGTGCCGCCACCTGGTCGCACTCCGTGAAGTCGCTGCGCCCGGGCGGCACCATCGTCATCTCGGGCGCCACCTCCGGCCCCAACCCGAGCGCCACCGAGCTGAACCGGATCTTCTTCCTGGAGCTCAAGGTGGTCGGCTCGACCATGGGCACCAAGGAGGAGCTGGCCGGGCTGCTCGCGTTCTGCGCCAACACCGGCGTCCGCCCGGTGATCGACTCGGTGCTGCCGCTGAGCGAGGCCCGGGAGGGCTTCGCCCGGCTCGCCAAGGGCGAGGTCTTCGGCAAGATCGTCCTCAACCCCTGAGGCGGTTCCAGGCGCCGACGCGCGCGGGCCCGGTGCCCCTCGGGGGAGCACCGGGCCCGGGTCCTTCGCCCGTCAGCCGAGCACGCCCGTCAGCCGAGCAGCCGCTTCAGGCGCTCGCCCGCGGCGCCCAGCACCGACTGGGCCTCGGCCAGCTTGTCCGTGCTCACCCCGCCGTCCCGGGCCGCGTCGCGGACCTGGTCGCGGAAGCGGTCGAGCAGTCGCTCCAGCTCGCGGGACGGGTCCTCGGCCGGGTCGGTGCGTGCCCACGAGGGCAGCTCGGCCGGGGCGGCGGTTCCGGTCCCGTCCGGGTCGGTCCCGCCCGGGTCGGTCTTGTCCAGGTCGATCCGGGTCACGGTGATCCGCTCGCCGGACCCGGCGGACTCGGCGGGCCCGTCCGACGGGTGGCCCCAGCGGGCCGCGTCGGCCAGACCGGACAGGCCCTTGGTCAGTTCGGCCAGGCCCTCGGCGAGCCCGGTCGGCCAGTCGCCCTTCGCGGCGTGCTCGCGCACCTGCTGCTCGACCCGGCGCTTGATCCGCAGCGCCTCCTGCTGGGCGGCGGTGCGCGAGGCCTTGGCCTGCTCGCGCAGCCGGCGGGCCTCCTCCTCGGCAGCCTTCGCCTTGAGCTTGGCGGCCTTCTCCTGCTCCCGGGCGCGCTTGGCCTGCTCCTTGGCCTGCCGCTTGAACTGGGCGAACTCGTCCTTGGCGCGCTGCCAGGAGTCGTTGTCGCCCCATGGGCCCGCCCACGGGTCGCCCTTGTCGTCGCCCGGGGCGCGGTCCGGCCGGGGGGCCTGCCTGGCGGCCTTCCACAGCTCCTCGCGCAGGTCCTTGGCGCTGTCCCGGACGTCCTCGCGGATCGCCCCGGCGAGCTGCGCCACGGAGTCCCGGATCTCCAGCTCCAGCTCGTCCAACTCGCCCTGCCGGGCTTCGAGTTCGGTGCGTCCGGCGTCGGTCAGCCGGTACACCTTGCGGCCGCCCTCGGTGCTGTGGGCGACCAGGCCCTCCTGCTCCAGCTTGGCCAGCCGCGGGTAGACCGTGCCGGCCGAGGGGGCGTACAGGCCCTGGAACCGCTCCTCCAGCAGGCGGATCACCTCGTAGCCGTGCCGCGGGGCTTCGTCCAGGAGCTTCAGCAGGTAGAGCCGGAGCCGGCCGTGGCCGAACACGGGGGTCATCTCAGACCTCCTTGGTGAAGTCGGGCTTGCCGGGGGCGGCCGGGAGCTCCTTGGCCGGGCCCTCGTCCTCGGGCTCGGGGCGGCTCAGCACGGTGACCGAGCCGGTCACGGTGGTGACGCTGAGGCTGCCGGCGCCCTCGCCGAGCTGGCCGGACAGCTTCTTGGCGCCCCAGGTGCTGCTCAGCTTGAGCTGCTCGAAGCTGCTGGAGATGTCGCCGCTGGTGGAGCCGGCCTCGACCTTGGCGTCGGTGCGGGAGGGGAGCCGGACCACGACCGGGCCGCTGACGGTGGAGACCTTGACGTCGGCCGCGCCGTCCACGTCGAGGTCCAGGGTGACGGCGCCGGTGACGGCGTTGGCGTGGACCCGGTCGGCGGTGCCGGCGACCACGGTGAGCTGCCCGGAGACGGTGTTGACCCGGAGCTGACCGCCGATCGACTGGGCGTCCACGTCGCCGGTGACGCTGTTGGCGTCGGTGCGGCCGGTCAGCCCGACCAGGGTGGTGTCGCCGCTGGCGCTCTGCACCGAGACGTGCCCGGTGACGCCGGAGACGGTGGCGTCGGCGGAGACGGTGCCGATCTTGACCTCGGCGTCGGCCGGGACGGTCAGGGTGATGCCGGCGACCCGCTTGCGCTTGAGGGAGCCGAAGAAGCTCTTGACCGACTCGACCGACTTGAGCGTCTCGCCGAACTCGCCCCAGCTGTTGATGTCCTTGTAGGTGACCGTCAGCACGCCGTCCACCAGGGTCACGTGCAGCGGGTCGCCGCGGAGCTCGGTGACCTCCAGGCGGGCGGGGCCCTCGGCGGCCACCACGTTCACCGTGCCGTCGATGATCCGTACGTGCAGCGCCCGGACCGCCTCGTCCACGGTGGTCCTGCCGGGCTCCTCGATCGTCCACTGGTTCATCTCTGCCGCCTCCCGTCGCGGATCGCGATGTATCGCGTTCTCTTCTAAAGACGATATATCGCGTGCTGGGAAAAGCAAGCGTGCCGGACCCCGATCCCGACCCCGATTCCACCCCCGGCCCGTCCCCTACGGGACGCCCCGCGGGGTCGTGCGCGGATACGCGAGAGGCCCGGGAGGCGGTTGCCTCCCGGGCCTCTCGACGGCCGTCACCGGGTCACTCGTCGTCCTCGTCGTCGAACCGGGCCAGCCAGGTGGCCAGCCGCTCGACCGGGATCTCGAAGTCCGGGTTGAGGTCGACGAACTCGCGCAGGCGCTCGGCCAGCCACTCGAAGGTGACCTCCTCCTCGCCGCGCCGGTTCTCCAGCTCCTCGATGCCTCGGTCGGTGAAGTACACGGTTCGCTCCGGTCCGATGGGGATTGACCTGGTCAGGATAGACCGGGCCGGTCAGCCGTCGTTGCGCCAGTAGGTCAGCGACAGCTTGACCGCTCCGGTGTTCTTGTTGCCCTGCTCGATCACCTTGGCGACCACCACGCCGCCGTTCTTCCGGTTGCGCAGGCAGAACAGCCGGCCCGGGGGCAGGTCGTCGAACTTGAGGTCCTTGGTGGGCTCCCGGTCGATCGCCGCCGAGCAGTTCTGCGGGGTGAGCGCGCTCTCCCGGCTGATGTAGGCGTCGGACTCGCTGTCCAGGTCGAAGGTGCCGATGCTGGTCGGGTCCAGGGCCCAGGTGGGGCTGGTGGAGTCCGGCACGACCTTGCCCGCGGACAGGTCGAAGCTGTAGCTGTAGCTGGTCGCGTACAGCTCGGTGTCCTGGTACACGACGGTGTAGACGGTGTTGCGGGGCACGGTGGCACCGGCCGACGGGCTGCTCTTCGAGGAGCCGCTGCTCTTCGTCGGGGTCGGCGCGGGCGAGGGGGAGTCGTCGTCGCCGGTCGGGGTGGGCTTGGGCGTGGTGGTGGGTGCCGCGTTCGGGGCGGCCGACGCCGCGTTGGTGCCCTTCTTCTTGTTGCCCTCGTCCAGCTTCTTCATCAGCACCACGCCGCCCGCGGTGCCGCCGACCGCCATCACCAGGGCGACGGTGAGCAGCACCTTCCAGGACACCCCGCCCTTGCGCTTGGGCTCCGGCTCCGGCTCGGGCGCCGGGTGGGCGGTCACCACCGGGCCGGGCGGCGGGGTGTCGAAGGACGGCGGTTCCGGCCGCAGCTGCACGGTCGGCGGCGCGGGCAGCACCGGGGCGGTCGGCGACTCCGTGGGCGGCTGCGGGGAGCCGTACGAGCCGAGCGGCGGCGGCGCGAAGCCCGGCGGGGGCGTCGCGGGCTGGTGCGGCTGCACCGCGGTGGCCGGGTGGGTCGGCGCGACGGGCGGCGGCGGGGGCGTGGTCGGGGCGGCGGGCACCGCGGGCATCGGCGTCGGCGGGGTGGCGGGCGCGGCCGGCAGCGGGGTCGGCGGCGTCTTGGGGAGGTCGGAGCGCCGGGTGATCTCGGTGTTGACCTGGCGCGGCAGCCAGTCGTCGGCGAACCGCAGCTGACCGCCGACCTCCGGGTGGTTGCGGGCGACCTGGATGATCTCGGCGGGCTTGGGGCGGTCCTCCGGGCTCTTCGCCAGGCAGCGCTGGATCAGCTCGCGCAGGTCCGCCGGGACGGCCGACAGGTCCGCCTCCTCGTGCACCACCCGGTAGAGCACCGCGGTGTCCGGGCCGTCGCCGAACGGCGCGGTGCCGCCGGCCACGTACGCGGCCAGGGCGCCGAGCGCGAAGACGTCGGTGGCCGGGGTGACCGGGCGGCCCTGGGCCTGCTCGGGGGACATGAAGGCGGGGGAGCCGATCCGGTAGCCGGTGCCGGTCAGCGCGGTGGCGTCGGCGGCCCGGGCGATGCCGAAGTCGATCACTCGCGGGCCGTCGCCGGCGACCAGCACGTTGGCGGGCTTGAGGTCGCGGTGGACCACCTCGACGCTGTGGATCGCCTGCAGCGCCTCGGCGATGCCGCCCATCAGCAGCAGCACGGTGCGCACCGGCAGGGCGCCGTTCTCGCGCACCACCTGCTGCAGGGACGGGCCCGGGACGTAGGCGGTGACCAGCCAGGGGGAGTCGGTGTCCAGCCCGCCGGAGTCGATCACCTGCGCGGTGTAGAGCCCGTGGATCCGCTGGGCGTTGCTGACCTCCTGGGCGAAGCGGCGGCGGAACTCGCCGTCCTCGGCGAACTCCGGGCGCACCACCTTGAGTGCGACCGGGCGTCCGCCCGGGGTGTACGAGAGGTAGACCCGGCCCATGCCGCCGGCGCCGAGGCGGGCGAACAGCCGGTAGCCGCCGACCTCCTTGGGGTCGTCCGGGAGGAGCGGCTGGAAGACCGGTGGGAGCTTTCCGGCGTCCCGAGGCGTGTCGGCGGTCATGTGGTGGTCCCCCTGGGAGAGCGGTGAGGCGGTACGGCCGAGGCGGCGGGGGCGCGATGACGGGCACCCGGCGTCCGACTGGCGAGGATTAACCTATCGACCCGTCAGGAGTTCGTGCACCGGGGCTCCGGTTTGGTTGCAGAGCTGCGACCTTGGCATGGCCTGGCGAGGAAACGATTCCCCCGGAAAACGAGCCGGCCCCCGCCCTCCCGGATGGGAGGACGGGGGCCGGTGAGCCCTCGGGCGTCGGACCCTTCGGTCCGTCGGGCTTCAGCGCGTCAGAGCGAGAAGACCTCTTCGATCAGTGCCTGCTGCTCGGCGGCGTGTCGCTTGGCGGAGCCGACCGCGGGGGAGGAGGCCGTCGTGCGGGCGA
>NZ_JBVHHY010000018.1:0-138052 GCF_055560835.1 Kitasatospora sp. NPDC023120
ATGGTCGAGGTCGGCGAGGTGATCGCGGTCGACCAGCCGGTGGTGGAGGTGGAGACGGCCAAGGCCGTGGTGGAGGTGCCCTGCCCGTACGGCGGGGTGGTCACCGCGCGGTACGGCGCGGAGGGCGAGGAGATCGCCGTCGGCGCGCCGCTGGTGACGGTCGCGGTGGCGGCGCCGGCCGAGCCCTCCGGCGGGCCGGCGCCCGCGGCCTCCGCCGAGGTGGAGCGCCCGCTGGTCGGGTACGGGGTCGCGGAGACCGGCAAGGGCGGACGGCGGCGCCGGGTGGGGGCGGCCGCTCCCGCCGCTCCGGTGGCCGCTCCCGTTGCCCCGGTGGCCACTGCCGCCCCGGCGGTGCCCGCCGGTCCGGTCGTGGTGCCGGTGATCTCGCCGCTGGTGCGGCGACTGGCCCGGGAACAGGGGGTCGAGCTGGCCGCGATCACCGGCAGCGGGCCGGACGGGCTGATCATGCGGGCGGACGTCGAACGGGCGGTCGCCGCCAAGGTGGCTGCTCCGGTCGTCGCCCGGCCCGCTGCGTCCGGCGCGTCCGGCGCGTCCGGCGCGTCCGTCGTGCAGGAGGGTGTGGTCCCGCTGCGCGGGCTGCGCAAGGCGGTGGCCGAGAAGCTCAGCCGCAGCCACCGGGAGATCCCGGCCGCGACCTGCTGGGTGGACGCCGATGCCACCGAACTGATGGCGCTGCGGCGGCAGTTGAACGCCACCCCGGGGCCGAAGGTGAGCGTGCTGGCGCTGCTGGCGCGGATCTGCACCGTCGCGCTGGCCCGCTTCCCGGAACTCAACTCCTCGGTGACGGAGGACGGTTCGGGCATCGTCCGGCACTCGGCGGTGCACCTGGGCTTCGCCGCGCAGGGCGAGCGCGGCCTGGTCGTCCCGGTGGTGCGGGACGCGCAGGAGCGCAGTACCGAGCAACTCGGCGAGGAGCTGGGCCGGTTGACCGAGGCGGCGCGCAGCGGTGCGCTCACCCCGGCCGAGCTGACCGGCGGCACCTTCACGTTGAACAACTACGGGGTCTTCGGCGTGGACGGCTCCACCCCGATCCTCAACCACCCCGAGGCGGCGATGCTCGGAGTCGGCCGGATCGTCGCCAAACCCTGGGTCCACGGTGGGGAGTTGGCGGTGCGCGAGGTGACGCAGCTGTCGTTCACCTTCGACCACCGGGTCTGCGACGGCGGCACGGCGGGCGGCTTCCTGCGGTTCGTCGCGGACTGCGTGGAGCAGCCCGGGATGCTGCTGCGGCAGCTCTGAGGGCGGCGCCGCGAGCAGGCTGCAGTTGCCCTGGGTGGACGGGGGGTCACCCAGGGCAGCTGCGATCGAGTGAGAGTAGCGCGTTCCCGGGCCGGGTGTCCGGGCTTCGCGTGATTTGTCGGATGAGCAGTTCGGGCGTGCCACGCTGCCTAGGCGTCAGCAGAGACAAGCCAGGTGGTGGCGCAGGCCGGCCGGAGGCGAAACGATTCTCTTGGGTACTCGAAATGTCGCGGTGAAGTCCCGCAGAACACTTCTGGTCCGCACCGGGCACGGCTCGGCGGGGGTCGCCTCCGTCCCGGGCCTGCCGGAGCTCCCGCCCGAGCAGGCGGCGGTGGCGTCGGAGGCGCCGCCGCGGGAGGCGACCGTACGGCCGCCGATGCCGCTGGACCCGCCGGACCTGCCGCCGGTGGTGGACACCCCCGGGTTCGCAGCCGTCGGCCCGGTCGGCCCGGCGTTCCCGGAGATGTCGGGGATGTCGGAGATCCCGGGGATCCCGGTCATGCCGTCCGAGCCTCCGGTCGTCCCGGCGCCGAGCCACCCTGAGTCGAGCTACCCGGAGGCGGTCTCGGCCACCGGTACCTCGCCCGCCTTCCGTCCGCTGTTCGCCGACGCTCCCGGGCTCAACTGGACCGGACCCGGGGACAGTTGGAGCGACGCCTGGGCAGGGCAGGAGCCCGCCGGGCACCGTCCGGCCGCACCTCCCACCGTCGCGCCCGCCGTCCCCGGCCCGGTCGTCCCCGGGCCGGTCGTCCCCGGCCCGGTCGTCCCCGGGCCGGTCGTCCCCGCCGTCGAGCTGCCGCTCACCGTCCGGGACATCGGGCTGATCCGGGCCAGCCTCGCCCTCGTCGAGCCGGTCGCCGACCGGGCCACCGCGCACTTCTACGCGCTGCTCTTCCTGCAGCACCCCGAGGTCCGCTCGCTCTTCCCCGCCGCCATGGACGTCCAGCGCGACCGGCTGTTCCGCGCCCTGCTGGACGCCGCGCGCGGCGCCGAGGACCCGGTGGCCCTGCGGGCCCGGCTGGGCGGACTCGGCCGCGGCCACCGCCGGTACGGCACGCTGACCGGCCACTACGCCCCGGTGGGTGAGTGCCTGGTGCAGGCGCTGGCCCGCTACGCGGGCGGCCGCTGGGACGCCGACACCGAACTGGCCTGGCGCCGCGCCTACCGGCTGATCTCCTCGATCATGATCGAGGCAGCCGAGGAGGCCGCCCGCACCTCGCCGCCGTGGTGGCAGGGCGAGGTGGTCCGGCACGAGCGCCGCACCCGGGACGTCGCGGTGATCACCGTCCGCCCGGACCAGGCGTACCCGTTCCGCGCCGGCCAGTACACCAGCCTGGAGACGCCCTGGTGGCCGCGGGTCTGGCGGCACTACTCCTTCGCCACCGCCCCGCGCCCGGACGGGCTGCTGACCTTCCACGTCAAGGCCGTCCAGGCGGGCTGGGTGAGCAACGCGCTGGTCCACCGGGCCGCACCCGGGGACGTCCTGCGGCTCGGTCCGGCGTCCGGCTCGATGACCGTCGACCACACCGGCGGCGCGGACCTGCTCTGCCTCGGCGGCGGCACCGGCATCGCGCCGATCCGCGCGCTGGTCGAGGAGGCCGCCGCGCACGGTGCGCCCGGCCGCCGGGTCGAGGTGTTCTACGGCGCCCGCCGCTCCGCCGAGCTGTACGAACTGGACGGGCTGCGCGAGCTGGCCCGAGTCCACCCCTGGCTGACGGTGCACCCGGTGCTGTCCGGTACCGGCCCGGCGGAGGGCGCGCTGACCGGTGAACTGCCCGAGGTGGTCGGCCGGTTCGGTCCGTGGGCGGACCGCGAGGCGGTGCTCAGCGGTCCGCCCGCGATGGTGCGCCGGGGCGTCGGGGTGCTGCTGCGGTCCGGGATGCCGGCCGAGCGGATCCGGCACGATCTGGTCGGCGACCTGGCCGCCGGGTGATCAGCCGAGGTCGGGCGCGAGCAGCGCGCGGATGCCCTCGATGTTGGCCGCCAGGTACGCCCGCAGCCGGGGCGGGACGACGTTGACCGAGGTGACCCCCTCGCGCGTGAACGGCAGCCGGACCACCTCGTACTCGCCGTTCGGTTCCGTCACCTCCGGCCCGTGCCGCCGGCTGAGGTCCATCGAGGCGAGCCGGCAGACGAAGAAGTGCTGCACCTTGACCCCGTGCGGGTGCAGCAGCGTGCCGTCGTCGTGGTGCGTGTGGCTGATGGTGTCGACGAAGGCGGGCACCACGTCCACGACCTTGCCGCCGAGCTCCTCGTCCACCTCGCGGTGCAGCGCCTCGACCACCGTGCGGTCCCCGCGCTCGACGCCGCCGCCGGGCGTGATCCAGTACGGGTGCGGCGAGCCCGGCCGGACCCGCCGGATCAGCACGATCGAGGCCGGGCCGTACGGATCGTCCGGGTCCAGCTCCAGCAGGATCGCCCGCGCGGTGCGCTTCACGACCGGGCGCGGTGGCGGGATTCGTTTCTGGGGGCCCATGGCCACCTCCGGGGCTGGAGCGTTGTGCGGGAGTCTCCCGCGCCGGGAATGCGTCGAAACCCGGGAAATGGACCGAAACGCGGAGCCAGGCGGGTGCGCCCGGCCGGGCAGAACGAGAGGTACTGGCGCCATGCCGCACAGCACAGTCCGGGGCCACCTGGCGATGGACCTCGTGGTCTCGCCCGAGCTCTCCTTCCGCATCCCGGCGGACGTGGCGTACGAGGCGGACGACCCGTACGCCGTCCGGTTCACCTTCCACCTGCCCGGAGACGCGCCGGTCACCTGGTTCTTCGCGCGGGAGTTGCTGCTCGACGGGATCAGCGGCCCGGCGGGCGAGGGCGACGTGCACATCCACCCGGTCGGCGAGGAGCGCTCGGAGGTCCGCGTCGCGCTGCGCTCCCCCGCCGGCGAGGCCGTGCTGCGGACCTCCTCTGCGCCGCTGGTCGCCTTCCTGGCGAGCACCGACCGGCTGGTGCCGATGGGGCAGGAGCCCACCGGGCGGGAGCTGGACGCGAAGCTCGCGGACATCCTCAGGGGGTGTGAGAACGCGGGGTGAGCGGCTCCGGCTCCGACGACGACGAGGGGCCCGTACCCGGGTGGTCGACCGGGTACGAGCCCCTCGCGCGTGCGGGCACGACGGCGGTCAGTCGTCGTCCAGGGCCAGGTGCAGGCCCCAGGCCACCAGGCTGATGATCAGCGAACCGATCAGCGCGGCCCCGAAGCCGGTCACGTGGAAGTCCAGCTCCAGCTTCCCGGACGCCCACGAGGTCAGCATCAGCATCAGGGCGTTGATCACGAAGGTGATCAGACCCAGCGTGAGGATGAACAGCGGGAACGAGAACAGCTTGACCACCGGCTTGATCAGCCAGTTGACGATGCCGAACACGACGGCGACGCCGAGCACCGTGAGCGCCTTGTGCTGCCAGTCGGCGTTGCCCTGGGCGAGCTGTATGCCGCTGACGATCCAGGCGGCGACCCAGATGGCCACCGCGTTGATCAGTGTCTTGATGACGAAACCCTTCATACCGCCCAAGCCTGGCAGGCACCCCCGGCCCGGGGGAACCACCACGCGGCGGGTTGGTGCTGAATGCCCGTGGTCCCTGAGGTGGACGACGGAGAAGGGCGTCGGCGGTGAAGCTGTTCCGGTTGGACGAACCGGACGCCGAGACAGCGCCCAGGGCTAGGGTCGTTCGCATGACCCGCAGCCTCACCGAAGAACTCTGGGCCGCCATCGAGCCGGTCTACGCCGAGATCCTCGCCCACCCCTTCCTGGCCGGCCTCACCGACGGCACCCTGCCGCGCGAGGCCTTCCGTCACTTCGTCGTCCAGGACTCGCACTACCTGCGCGACTACGCCCGCGCCCTCGCCGTCTGTGCCGCCAAGGCGCCCGGCGAGGAGGACGTCCGGGCCTTCGCGGACGACGCGGTCGGCGCGCTGGCCGCCGAGCAGGGCATGCACGCCGAGTTCCTGACCGCCTTCGGCGGCACCGCCGAACAGGCCGCCGCCGAGCCGGTGCTGCCGACCACCCGGGCCTACACCAGCTACCTGCTGGCCACCGTCTACGGCGGCTCCTTCGCGGAGGCGGTCGGCGCGGTGCTGCCCTGCTACTGGATCTACGCCCGGGTCGGCGAGGCGCTGCTCGCCCAGGGCTCCCCCGACCCGCTCTACGCGAAGTGGATCGCGACCTACGGCGACGAGGCGTTCCAGTCGGTGGTCCGCCGGGTGCTGGCGCTCACCGACCGGATCGGCGCGGAGCTCTCCCCGACCGAACGCCGCAAGGTGGTGGAGCACTTCGTGACCACCTCGCGCTACGAGTGGATGTTCTGGGACGCCGCCTGGCGCGGTGAGCGCTGGCCCGTCTGACCTGCCGGTGAGCCGGTTCCGCGGGGCTCCCGGGGGATCTTCCCCGAGGTCGGGGGAGGGTCTCCCCGGGGGTCGGGCTCGGGGTGATCTCGGGGTTCTCTCCGGGCCGTTGGCCCTCGTTCCGGCACTCGGGCGCCCTTACGATCGAGGTACCGAAAGCAAGCGGGATGCGGCACCGGACGGCGGCCGACCCGAGGGGAGAAGAGGAACCGACATGGCTGAGCTCTGGAAGTCGCTGCCCTCCTGGGTGCGCAACATCGTCATCCCGGTGCTGGTCCTGGTGCTGGCCTGGAACATCGTGGCCTTCGTCTTCGGCGTGGTCGGGGCACTGGTGTGGATCGCGATCAAGCTGCTGGTGGTGGTGGGCATCGCGGCCGCCGTGGTGGTCCTGGTGAAGAAGGCCGCCAAGGGCTGACCCCCTCCCCCCGACCGCCGCCCTGAGGCCCGGCTCCCCGTCGCACGGGGAGCCGGGCCTCGGCCGTTGCCGCCCTTCCCGTTCGCCGCCACCGTTGCCGCCGCTCCCGCGGTCCGCGCGCCTTCTCGTCCAGCGGACCGTCTGGACCTGCGGCAATCGGCTCGCTACGGTGTTGGGCGTCATGTGCAGGCAACACCGCCTGCGACGCGGGAGCTCGGAGCACCGGGCTGAGAGGGCGCTGACCGGGACGTCGACGGACGGACCGACGGCTGCGTCGACCGCAGGAACCTGGACCGGGTAATGCCGGCGTAGGGAGTAGAGGTCAGATGACCACGTTCGAAGCACAGCCGCAGTCTGCCCAGAGCGCCCCCAGCAGCGAGCGCACCGGCTACCCGACCCCGGCCTGGAGCAAGGCCTACCGCGAGGGATCCCGCCCCGACCTGCGCGTCCCGTACCGCGAGGTGCGGCTCACCAACGGCAAGTCCGTCCCGCTGTACGACACCTCCGGCCCGTACACCGACCCGGCGTACGAGCCCGACGTGCGGCGCGGCCTGCCGGCCCTGCGCGACCCGTGGATCCGCCAGCGCGGCGACGTCGAGGAGTACGACGGCCGCGAGCCGCGCCCCGAGGACGACGGGATCAAGCACACCGCTCCGCGCGGCGGCAACCTGCGCAACCTGGACGCCGTCTTCCCCGGCCGCCCGCGCCGCCCGCTGCGCGGCCGCGGTGGTGCCGCCGTCACCCAACTCGCCTACGCCAAGCGGGGCGTGGTGACCCCGGAGATGGAGTTCGTGGCGCTGCGCGAGGGCCTGGCGCCCGAGTTCGTGCGCGCCGAGGTGGCTCGCGGCCGGGCCGTCATCCCGGTCAACGTGAACCACCCGGAGGTGGAGCCGGCCATCATCGGCACCAACTTCCTGGTGAAGATCAACGCCAACATCGGCAACTCCGCCGTCACCTCCTCGATCGAGGAGGAGGTGGAGAAGATGACCTGGGCCACCCGCTGGGGCGCCGACACCGTCATGGACCTCTCCACCGGCCGCAACATCCACACCACCCGCGAGTGGATCCTGCGCAACTCCCCCGTGCCGATCGGTACCGTGCCGCTCTACCAGGCCCTGGAGAAGGTCGACGGCAAGGCCGAGGAGCTGAGCTGGGAGGTCTACCGGGACACCGTCATCGAGCAGTGCGAGCAGGGCGTCGACTACATGACCGTCCACGCCGGCGTGCTGCTGCGCTACGTCCCGCTGACCGCGCGCCGCAAGACCGGCATCGTCTCCCGCGGCGGCTCGATCATGGCGGCCTGGTGCCTCGCGCACCACCGGGAGAACTTCCTCTACACCAACTTCGAGGAACTCTGCGACATCCTCGCCGCCTACGACGTCACCTTCTCGCTCGGTGACGGCCTGCGCCCCGGCTCGATCGCGGACGCCAACGACGAGGCGCAGTTCGCTGAGCTGCAGACCCTCGGCGAGCTCGGCCGGATCGCCCGCGAGCGCGACGTCCAGGTGATGATCGAGGGCCCGGGCCACGTCCCGATGCACAAGATCAAGGAGAACATGGATCTCCAGAAGGAGATCTGCGACGAGGCGCCGTTCTACACCCTCGGCCCGCTCACCACCGACGTCGCCCCCGGCTACGACCACATCACCTCGGGCATCGGCGCCGCGATGATCGCCTGGTGGGGCACCGCGATGCTCTGCTACGTCACCCCCAAGGAGCACCTGGGCCTGCCCAACCGGGACGACGTCAAGACCGGCGTGATCACCTACAAGATCGCCGCCCACGCCGCCGACCTCGCCAAGGGCCACCCCGGTGCCCAGGAGTGGGACGACGCCCTCTCCGACGCCCGCTTCGAGTTCCGCTGGGAGGACCAGTTCAACCTGGCCCTCGACCCGGAGACCGCCCGTGACTTCCACGACGAGACCCTCCCCGCCGAACCCGCCAAGACGGCCCACTTCTGCTCCATGTGCGGCCCGAAGTTCTGCTCGATGAAGATCAGCAAAAGCATCAATGAGCAGTTCGGCAACGGCCAGTCCTCGCCGGAGTATGACGAGACCGCTGTCGAGGGCATGAAGGCGATGTCCGAGGAGTTCAAGGCCCAGGGCAACAAGGTCTACCTGCCGATGGCGGACTGACACACCACACCCGAGCGCCGCCCCGAGAGCTTTCGGTTCTCGGGGCGGCGCTGCGCCATGGTCCACCCGTTCACCGCAGGGTGCCGGGGCCGGGCAGGTCGCGCTGGGTGCGCAGAGGTGAGAAGAAGATCGGGACCCAGACGATTGCGAGCCCGGCCGCGCCGACCCAGAGGGCGGTTCGGACGGAGGCGAGTTCGCCCAGTAGGCCGGCCAGGGCCGCTCCGACCGCGAGTGAGCCGGTCAGCAGGACCCGCATGGTGGCGTTCATCCGGCCGAGCAAGTGGTCCGGCGTCACGCTCTGGCGGAAGCTGACCTTGATCACGTTGTCGATCCCGACCTTGCACGTGGTGATCAGCCAGGCCACGCCGGCGAGCCAGAGCGCTGGCCCGCGGTCGGCCAGCGCCAGCAGGACGCCGAACGGCGCGACGGTTAGGCCCATCAGCCACAGCACCCGACCCGCGCCGAGTCGGCGGGCGAGCCGGCGGGCCGACTGCGAACCGATGAACACGCCGACACCACCCGCCGCGAAGAACAGGCCGATGATGCTGTCGGAGAGGCCGAGTTCACGGACGAACAGCACCGGCAACATGGTCTGGCAGAGCTGGATGGACAGGTTGGTGCAGGCGCCGGCGAGCGCGATGGCCCGAAGGGTCGGGTGGCCGAACACGAAGCGCAGACCCTCCCGGATCTCGCCGCTGAGGCGGGTGTCGCGCCGGTGCTGCGGCTGCGGCTCCGGCCGGCGGATGCGCAGCAGGAGGACTGCCGACCATAGGTAACTGGCCGCGTCGACCACGACCGCTGTCGGGGCGGACAGCAGCGCCACCAGGAAGCCGCCCGCGCTCCGCCCGCCGACCAGGGTGAGGGCGTCCACCGTCACCAGGTGTGCGTTGGCCTGGGTGAGCTGGTCCCGACCCACCAGTTCGGGCAGTTGGCTCAGCGTGGCCACGTCGAAGAAGACCGTGGCCGCGCCCGCCAGCAGGACCACCAGGTAGAGCTGTTGGATCGTCAGGCAACCGAGCAGCCAGGCGGCCGGCACCGACCCGAAGAGCGCGGCCCTGACCAGGTCGGCGGCGATCATCGCGGGCCGCCTGCGGATCCGGTCCACCCAGGCTCCGGCCGGCAGGCCGATCAGCAGGAAGGCGAGGGTGCTCAGCATCGCCAGCAGGCCGATCTGTCCGGCCGAGCTGTGCAGGGCCAGGACGGCGGTCAGCGGTATCGCCAAGGAACTCACCGCGGTGCCGAGCTTGCTCACCGTGGCGGCGCCGATGAGCAGGCGAAAGTCCGGGTTTCGGAGGACCGAGGGATGCGGATCGGGCGTGGGAGTGGCCGTGTCCGGCCCGCGGGCGAGATCAGTGCTGGTCATGGAGCGAGGTTCCTGTGGCGCCGCCCGGAGGGCGAGGAATTTAGGCTGTACTGAATCCTGACCCGTCGGCCGCAGGGTCTTCCGCCGCAGAAGGGATGCACCGTGCTGGACCTGGCGTTCTCCGTCCGCGATCTGGCCCGCACGAGGTTCGCCCTGTCGCCGCTGTGGGAGGTGGTGGCCAGTGTCAGGATGCTGAAGCGCCCGGCAGAGCACCCGCTGCACCGCCCGTGGAGCGACGAGGTCGGCCGCCGGTTGGCCGTCTCGGGGTTGGACTGGCGCCTGCTCGCCGATCTGGTCCCGGAACCGCCTGGCGCTATACCGGTCTTCATCGCGCCGCCACCGACAACCTCGGTCGCCGATCTTGGACTTGAGCTTGCCGTTCTGCGCGCGACGCCACCCGAGCAGGTCCGCTCCGGCCTCAGCGGTCCACGCGCGCCGCGTTCCGAGCGGATCGACCGGCTGCGCGGCGAGCCACGCCGCGGTCTCGCCGAACTCGCCGACATCGTGGAGTCGTACTGGGAGATCGCCCTCGCGCCCTACTGGCCCCGGATGCGCTCCCTCCTGGAGGGTGACGTGCTGCACCGGGCCAGACTGCTCGCCGAGCACGGAGCGGACCAATTGCTGGGCGACCTGGCGTCCAGCGTCACCTGGGACGACGACACCCTGTACGTCGGGCACCACTACGCTCGTGGCAGTCGACAACTCGGCGGGCGCGGGCTGCTGCTCGTTCCGTCGGTGTTCGTCTGGCCCAGGGTCTTCTCCGTCATCAGCCCGAACTGGCAACCCACCTTGCGCTATCCGCCGCGCGGTGTGGCCACGCTCTGGGAACGGCGGTCCGCCCTCCCACAGGCCCTGGCAGCGGTGGTCGGCCGGTCCAGGGCCCGCCTGCTGGCAGAACTCGACACACCCACCTCGACGACCGACCTGGCCCGCCGCACCGGGATCACCCCCGGCGGAGTCTCCCAACACCTGACCGCTCTCCGCTCCGCCGGCCTGGTCGACGCACACCGCAGCGGCCGATACGTGCTCTACGTCCGCACCGAGGCGGCGGAAGTCCTGCTGGCTGCTGCGGATGCACAGCGTGACGAGGCTGATGTGCTGGTTCCGGGCTGAAGTCCTCCTCGATGAAGATCTCCCAGAAGATCCGCGACGAGCACGGCGACGGCGCGATGGCCGTCGGCACCGAGTTCGACGCCGAGGCGCTGGCCGGCATGCAGGCCATGTCCGAGGAGTTCAAGGCCCACAGCAACAAGGTCTACCTGCCGATGGCGGACTGAGCGCAGGTGCCGAGGCGCTGCGCTGGGATCCCGGAAGGGGTGTCCGGCGCAGCGCCGCGAACGTTCGGCTGCGCAGGCGGAATCAGGTCGGCGGATTCTCGGGTGTGGCTCAGAGCCCGACGATTTCGCGAACGAGGCCGAGCTTGCGCTCCGGGGAGAGATCCTGGGGACGGCCGGTGAGCAGGCCGTTCAGGACTGTGGGGACGTCGGAGCCGTCGGGAGCTGGACGGCATCAATGACCTGGCAGCGCAAACCGGTAGTGAGCGCCTCTTCCTGCGGATTCGTTAGGTCGTTCATGATCAGGCCAATGATTGGGATCACGGGGCGATGCGTGATTCACCGGCCCGGACGCGGCCAAGAGGAAAAACGGTACTGCTATGGCGCCGGTGGCGACCTGGGCAGCGGACGCGGAGTATGGCCCCGCCACCCGGCCGCAGGCGAACGACACGCCGGGGACGGGCCGGGGTGGGGGGGATCACCCCCGATCGGCGCTGGTGTGTCACTCCGTTGCATCTTTATCAGTCTCTTCCTTTCATGTTGTTGTTGCACGGTGTAGTTGGTTGGTGACCCTTCATCACCTGTCCCGGTCGGCTTCCGCTCCTCGAAAGCCCTCCGGCGCGAGTGCGAGGGCCTGAGGCCTGACCGGAAGCCACCAGCAGCTCTCCGAATGCCCTCTTCGGGTGACGGAGTTCAACGGCGACAAGAAAGGTCCTGTCCTATGGCAGTCGATGCCATGTTGTCCGCTCCACCGGGACGAGGGCGTAGACGCGCTCGACTCGCGGGGGCGTCCGTCCTGCTGTCCGGACTGACGTTGCTCGCGACGGCCGGCCTGGTCGCCAGCCCCGCGCACGCCGCAACGGCACCGGTGGGGCTGGGGACTGACACCAGCTATGCGATCCTGGCCGGCTCAACCGTCACCAACACCGGCCCCAGCGTCATCAACGGCGACCTGGGGCTCTTCCCGGGCACCAGCGTGACGGGCTTCCCCCCTGGAACCGTGAACGGGGTTCAGCACGTCAACGACGCGCAGGCGGCGCAGGCCCAGTCCGACCTCGTCATCGCCTACAACGATGCCGCCGGCCGGGCCCCCACGGCCATCCTGACCTCGCCCGGCGACATCGGAGGGCTGACGCTGACGCCCGGCGTCTACAAGGCGAGTTCGTCGCTGAACCTCACCGGGACCGTCACCCTCGACGCGATGGGCGACCCGAACGCCGTCTTCATCTTCCAGATCGGCTCCACCCTCATCACGGCTCCGTCGAGCGTCGTCAGCCTGGTCAACGGAGCACAGCCCTGCAATGTGTTCTGGCAGGTCGGTAGCTCCGCCACCATCGACGTCGACTCCTTCTTCAAGGGCAACATCCTGGCCCTCACGTCCATCAGCGTGAACCACGCCTCGGTGATCGAAGGCCGCGCCCTGGCGCGCAACGGCGCCGTCACTCTGGACGACAACACCATCACGAGGGCGGCCTGCACCGTCGGCCCCCCCGGTCCGAGTGGCCCCCCCGGTCCGAGTGGGCCCCCCGGTCCGAGTGGGCCCGCCGGCCCCCCGGGTGCACCTGGACCTAACGGTGCTCCGGGCGTGGCGGGCTCCCCGGGCGCTCCGGGTGCTCCTGGCCCCAATGGCGCTCCCGGTGCCAACGGTTCGCCCGGTGCTCCGGGTGCTCCTGGCCCCAACGGTGCTCCCGGTGCCCCCGGTGCTCCGGGTGCTCCCGGCCCCAACGGTGCTCCCGGTGCCAACGGTTCGCCCGGTGCTCCGGGTGCTCCTGGCCCCAACGGCGCTCCCGGCGCTCCTGGCCCCAACGGCGCTCCCGGTGCCAACGGTTCGCCCGGTGCTCCTGGCCCCAACGGTGCTCCCGGCGCTCCCGGCGCTCCCGGCCCCAATGGCGCTCCCGGTGCCAACGGTTCGCCGGGCGCCAACGGTTCGCCCGGCGCCAATGGATCGCCGGGCGCCAACGGTTCGCCCGGCGCCAATGGATCGCCCGGCGCTAACGGTTCGCCCGGCGCCAATGGATCGCCCGGCGCTAACGGTTCGCCCGGCCCTGCCGGGCCTCCTGGTCCGGCCGGCCCAGCAGGGCCTGCCGGTCCGGCTGGTCCTGCCGGACCGCCCCAGGCTCCGGGTGATCACGGCGGTCAGGGTCACGGCGGCCATGAACAAGGTGATCACGGCAACGTTCCGGCCGACCACGGCAACGGCAAGGGCGGTCACGAACAGGGTGTGCCGGCCGTGCGTCCGCACGAGTCGGGGCAAGCACTCGCTGCCACCGGCTCCGGCATGTCGATCGTCATGGCGGTCGGCTCGGCGGCCGCCGTCGTGCTGGGAGGCTCGATCCTCATCCTCGTGAGGCGCAGCGGACGGCTCGCAGCTCGCCGTCGGCACTAGCCCTCGCCGTGATGGGTGGCGAGCGTCCGGAGCGGGTCCACTTCCCGCCGACGGGCTGACGCATTGACTGACGGGTGCTGCTACCCGAGGCCTACGACCTTCGGGAGCAGCACCCAACGGCTTTCCGTGCCGAGCCTGATCGGCCCACTGCCGTATTCACTCGGCGAGGACGCCCTTGCGAGGGTCCGGCGTTTCTCAGAGGCGCAAGGAGAACCTGGTGAACGCCGCCCTTCGCGAGAAGCGGTCTTGCCAGTGGTGTCTTCGCCAATGTTCTGCTCGATGAAGATCTCCCAGAAGATCCGCTACGAGCACGGCGACGGTGCGCCGGCCTGGGCCTCCGACTACGCCCCCGGCCGGCGACGCGGCTCGGCCCGCGCGGGGCCGGGCCGCGCCCCCGGTGTGGCGTCGGCGAGCTGATCACCCGACGGGCACTCAACTCCCGTCTCTGTCACCCTGGTTGTCCCGTTGAGCGGGAACCCACGGCATTGTGGTGTCCCGCTGCGCGTCGGGGCGACGGCGGGGCGGAACGTCGAACCGGGCACGCAGTGCGGCGGCTTCGGCCAGTGCCTTCCGGGATGGCGGGCGCGGTGTGCCCCGGCGGCAGGGCGGGGCGTCGGTGGGCGCCGGCGCGGGGTGCCGCTCCAGGACGGTGACGGCGCTGTCGTGCTCGACGACCGTGAGCCCGGCACCGGAGGGGGCGAGCGGGTAGCGGACGATGACGGCTCCGGCGGGTGTGGCGATGGACACGTGGGGCCGGTCGAGCCACTGGCGGACCTCCACCGGAGCGCCGACCAGGTGGTCCGGCACGGCGTAGAAGTTGCCCCGGAAGGGCACCAGCCCGTGGTCGGTGACGGTGCGGAGGGCGCGGACCCGGGCCGGGTAGGGCGCGGCCGGAAGCCCCCGGAGGGCGTCGTCCGTGCGCGGGTCGCCGACCGCGGGGTGGGCACCGCCCGTGCTCCTGCCCCGGGCTTCCAGGCGCGCGGCCAGCCGGTTCAGGTCGTGCCGGGCCTCCTGGAGGGTGGTGTCGTTCGTCAGCGTGCGGGACCAGGAGCGGAGGGCCTCGTCCAGGGCCCGGCGCGTGGAGGAGCGGAGGTCGGTGGGCAGGCGACACTCGACGCGCACGCCGTAGTGTCGGGCCACGTCCCCGAACGCCGACGCCACCCGGTCGGTCTTCGCGCACCAGACGGTCGGGGTCCGGCCGAACCGCCAGCATCCGGGGGTGCCACCGAGGCGCCTCAGCACGAGGTCGACGGCTTCCACGAGGTGGGGCAGCTCCTGCTCCTCCGCCAGCGCGACCGCCCAGCGACCGATGGCGCGGCCGGCGCCGCTGCCGGGGCCGGCGAGCGAGCCCACGAGCAGGCGCGCCCGGGAGCCGTAGCCCCAGCTCGTCGGGGGTTCGGGGAGCCGCAGCCAGTCGAACTCCACGGCCACCGCGCTCCGGTCCGTAGCGGGTCGGCTGGGCAGGTCCGTGGTCGTCTCCTCGCACTGTCGGCAGCGAGGCCGGGCCCGGTGCCTGCGCAGGGCCCTGGTGAAGGTCGAGTAGCCACCCTCGTAGCCGAGGTCGACGACCTCGTCGAAGAGGGCGGTCGCCGCGAGGTGGGGGTCGTCCTCGAGCCGCTGGCGGCAGTACGGCAGGAACCGGAGGAAACCGTCCTGGGGAGAAATTCTGAGGCCCGGAGTCCGCTCACCGCGCAGGTAGGACCTCACCGTTTTTCGATCACGGCCGAGGTGTCGGGAGATCCTGATTATCGACCATCCTTGACGATCAAGAACAACGGCTTCCCGATATTCCCGCCAGCTGAGCAAGAAACCTCCCAGAGTCGAAGTCGGGCCGTCGAAGACGACGCATATGTCGATGGCAAGGGGGAAACATAGCATCGCGGAGGATGGTGAAACGTTTCTCTTGCGATTCTTTTACGTGGGGATTTTTATCGAGCGGCGGTGGCGGTGAGCATAGAATTACTTTCCCGGCCGCGTGGGCGGGCGCGGCCATGGCGGGCGAATATTGACCCCGATCGGCCATTTCCTGGGTAATTTTGCAGAGCATCTCCGATATCGAATATGGAAGGACGCCCGAATGTCGTAAAACCGGTCCCGCCACTTCTCGTTGATGAATCCGTGATCTCACCATGTCTGCCCGACGCCTCGCCGTCCCCCGGCCGGGAGCCGGTCGTCCCGCTCGGAGCGTGGCTCTTCGTCCCCGATCGCCGGAACGCCGTGGGCGACGTGTCCACCGGCTACCTCTCGCGCAACGGCGAGCGTGTCGTCCTCGCGCACACCTCGCGTCCGTTGGCCGACCTCGTGCGCCGGATCCGTCAGGTGGAGAGCGACTTCGCCACGCGGATCGGTGCCCTGCTCTTCCAGGACGTGTCATGACGCCGCCGGTCGTCCGGAGGGCTGCGGCTCGGTCCCGGACCCAGACCGAGCCGCAGGCCGGCCACCGCGGAGGGAGCAACCCGTGTACGACCGTGTGACCGACCTCCTCGGCGGGTACGGGGACCCCGGCTACGGCGAGGCGTGGCCCGGCCCCGGTGACGGCATCCGCGAGGCGGTCCGCCCGGCGGGCGACTGGTACGACGACGGTTTTTCCCATGACCCCGGCGTCGCGTACAGCGACGCGCAGGCGTTCAGCGCCCTCGTGGCCTCGGCCGGGGGCTGGGGGAACGAGACACCGTTCGTCCCGCCACCGCGGGTGCCGGTCGAACCGCCCGGCGCGACCGGGTCCGGCCGGCCGACCGGCCCGGCGACCTCCCGGCACCGCCGACGGTCACCCTTCCCCCGTCCGTCCTGGCCGCACGTGATCAGCTCCGTGTTCGGCGCGCTGACGGCGGTGACGGTCGTCGTGGCCTGGGCGGTGGGTTGGGTGTTCTCCTACGGCCCCTTGCAGGAGCTGGCGTTCTCACGCGTGCCGTGCGGCCTCTCGCCGCTGTGGCCGGTGGTCGTCTACGGACCGTGGCTCGCGGGTTGCCTGTCGGTGCTGCGAGCCGTCCAGCACGGACGTCAGCCGTTCCACTCCTGGGTCGTGGTCGTGCTCTTCTCCGGCCTCGCGGCCGCGCTGTGCATCGCCGACGTCCCGTGGACGCCGTCCGCCGTCGTCGTCGCCGGACTGCCTCCACTCACCGGTGTCATCGCGCTCCACCAACTGGTGCGTCAGCTGACCCCCGCCCGCGGGGCGGGCCAACGGCCCGACCGTCGGGCCGGGCGCGGGACGCGCCGGTGAACGGCGGCGACCGGTGGCAGGTCGGTGCCGGGGACCGGGGCCGGGGCCGACCGTCCGCCGGGGTCCCGCCGCCGTGTCCGACGTCTCCGACGCGTCCGGGACGGCGGCCCGGGGGCGCCGTCCCGGTCCACCCCCGTGGGGCCGGGACAGCGCCCCCGGATGCGGGGGTGGGCGGTCAGCTCGCGGCGTCCTCGGGGTACCAGCGGAGTTCGACGGTGTTGCCGTCGGGGTCGCGGACGTAGACGGAGGTGGCGGTGCCGCGGGCGCCGTAGCGGGGGACGGGGCCTTCGAGGACGGTGAAGGTGCCGGAGTCGATGACCTCCTGCCAGTCGAGGGGTTCGACGGTGAGGCAGATGTGGTCGACGTTGGACTCCTGCCGGGGGCGGCTGGTCAGGTCGATGATGGTGTCGGCGGTGACGCGGACGGAGGGGAAGGACACCTTGCCGGCGCGCCATTCGTCGACCCGGACGGGCTCCAGGCCGAGCAGGCCGGAGTAGAAGGCCAGCGAGCGCTCGACGTCGGAGACGTTGAGGACGAGGTGGTCGAAGGCTACGACGCGCATGGTGATCGGCTCCGCTTCCGGGTGGGACCGCTGGGGACGGGTTCCACGATCCTCCGGACGGCGCGGGCCATCAACAGTCGATCTCTCTATGATTGTTTAGCCGAATTCAACGATCGAGGGGTGGGGGCGGCATGCTGGAGCGGCTGGAGACCGAGGTCTTCCTCGCGCTCGCGGAGGAGCTGCACTTCGGCCGGACGGCCGAGCGCCTGCACCTGACCACCGGGCGGGTCAGCCAGGTGGTGCGGAAGCTGGAGCGCCGGATCGGCGGTCCGCTGTTCGAGCGCACCAGTCGGTCGGTCCGACTCACCGCCGTGGGGCGGCAGTTGGCGGATGACCTGGCCCCGGTGGTGGAGGCGATGGCGGCGGCGGTGCGGCGGGCGGAGGACGCCAGCCGGGGGTTGACCGGGGAGCTGCGGGTGGCGTTCCTCGGGGAGTGGACGGCGCCGGTGCTGCTCAGGGCGGTCGCGCTGTTCGGCGAGCGGTACCCCGACTGCCGGGTGGACGTCCGCGAGGTCCAGCTCTCCAACTCCCGGTCGAGCCTGGAGGACGGCTCGGTGGACGTGCTGGTGGCCTCCTACCCGTTCGACGGCATGGCGCGCGGTCCGGTGCTGCTGACCGAGCAGCGGGTGCTGGCGGTGGCTGCCGGGCACCCGCTGGCCGCGGAACGGTCGGTGTCGATCGAGGTGCTCGCCGACCACCCGGTGGTGCAGTACCCGTCCGTCACCTCGGCGAGCTTCAAGCGGGACCGCACCCCCGACCACACCCCGTCCGGCCGCCCGGTGCCCAAGGGGCCGTCCGGCGGCACCTTCTCCGAGATGCTCAGCCTGGTCGCGATGGGGCGCGGCGTCCTCCCGGTGGGCGAGCACACCCGCCGCTACTACCCCCGCCCGGACGTCGCGTACGTGCCCATCCGCGACACGCCCCCGATCGAACGCGGACCGATCTGGCGGGAGGGGAACAGTACGGCGCGCGTGCTGGCCTTCGTCCGGGCGGCGGCGGACTCCGTTGCCGCGGGCTCCGTGGCGCCGACAGCGGGGCTGAGCCTCAACTCGCCCTGCGCCGCCGGTAGTAGTGCACGGTGAGCACCGCGAGCAGCGGGCCCCAGGCGGCCAGCGGGAGGTAGCTGACCCAGAACACCAGGGTCTGCCAGCCGTGGGTGATGATCCCGTCCCGGTCGCCCCGGATGGTCAGGCCGAGCGAGAACATCACCATCGCGTACGGGAAGACCATCAGGACCGCGGAGCCCAGCCCGGCCGGGACGACGGCGGCCAGCACCGGCACCGGGCGGCCGCCGAGGACGGGGATCCAGCGCGGCCACACCTCGCCCCAGCGCGCGACCAGGCCGAAGCAGAGGAAGGCCAGGGCCTCGCTGACCACGCTGAGGGTGAGGATGTACGCCCAGCCGCCGTCGAAGGAGGTCGGATCCTGCTCCGGGGGCGTCGGGCCGTGGTCGAGCAGGGGCAGGCCGACGATGAAGCCGGCGATCCGCCAGAGGCAGGAGGGCAGCACGACCAGCGTGATCGCGTACGCGGTCCGGACCGCCCAGCGCGGGACGCCCGGCGCGGGTGCGCCGTGCAGTCGTTCCGCCAGTCGGGGTGATGCCGTCGTCCGTGCGCCCATGGTTCCGCCTCCGGTCCGTCGACGGACGCCCGCCGCCCGCCGCTGCTCCGACGATCCCGGAGGACCGGTGCGGGGGCGTCCTCACCCGGGGCGAACCGGCTCCCCTGGCAGGGGGAGCCGACCGGGCGCCCGTGCGGGCGGTGGCGAAGGCTCAGGTGCTACCCAGGTATGACACCGGATCGGGCTCCCCGGTGTGACGATCGGGACGGCGCCGGCGCGGGAGGGTGAGGGCATCGACCGAACGAGGCTGAGGGAGCTCGGAGATGTTCGCGAACCACCGTCGGATCAGCACCGCCACCCGTGCCGCGGCCCGGGCGGGCCTCGCGTTGCCGGCCGGGCTGGCGGGTGCCGTGCTGGTGCTGGCCGGGCAGCCCGGGCGGGCCGCCCGGTGGCAGGGGCGGGTCTCGGGCGGCCGGGGCTGGACCGGCAGCCGGGTGCTGGCCCGGGCGGTGCTCGGGCTGCCCCTGGACGCACTGGCGCTGCTGGTCACGGGGTACGCGCTGTTCAACTCGGTGCGGAACTTCGGCTACCCGGTCTGGTACCTGGGCACCGACTACCACCAGGCCTGGGGCGGGCCGACCATGGCCGGTGTCTGGGCCGTGCACGCGGCGGGCTGGGGCCTCTGCCTGTACCTGCTGCTGCGCTGGCCGGTGCGGTGGATCGCGCGGGGCCAGCGGGCGCTGACCGTACGGCTGCTGGGCGGGGCGTCGGCCCCGGCTGCCCGGGCGGTGCCGGCGCCGGCGGTGTGACCGGCGCCCACCGTGCGAGCGACACCGGGGCCCCGGACCCCGAGGGTGGTCAGGGCAGCAGGAGCCCCCAGGACAGCGCCCAGGGGACGAAGGCCGCCGCGGCCGGCAAGAGCGCGCCGAGCCGGGCCCGGTCGAAGCCGCGGGCGGCGGCGAGCGCGGCCCGTCGCCGCAGCGCGCCGACGACGGCGACGGCGGCGGAACCCACGGCGAGCGCGGCGAGCAGCTGCACCGCCAGCCAGACCACCGGGCGGCCGAACAGCACCGGGCCGGGGAACATCGCCGCCGTGACCACCAGGAAGAGCAGGTAACCGAGCCCGCCCAGCAGCGCGGCGGTGCCGGTGGCGGCTGCCCAGCGGGCGGCGCGGGGCAGGGCGTCGGGGCGTGGACGGCGGCGGATCCGGCGGACGGCGCCGGTCAGCACGTAGCCCGCGAAGACGGTCAGGCAGAGCAGGGTGGCGACGGCCTCGAACCAGGCGGAGCGGTACCACGGCAGCGGGGCGAGCGCGTGGCTGCGGGTGCCGCCGACGCCGGAGAAGTCGAGCCGGGTGGCCACCGGCTCGACTGCGGCGGTCGTGGCGGGTGTGGCGTTCGCCGGCTCCGCGGTGGGGAGCAGGCCGAGCAGCACCGCCAGCGGGGCCGGGAGCATGGCGGTGACCAGCAGGGCGAGCGGTCCGTCCTGCGGTGGTCTGGTCCTGCCGGTCCTCATCGTCGGCCTCCCCCGGGGCTGTTCCCTTGTGCTTCCAGCCTGGCGGGGCGGCGGCGCGCGGGCGATGGTGGTAGGACCCGGACCGGGGGTGGGGATATCCCCCCGGGTGCCGAACTCTGCCTCTGCCCGGGGGAGTCGGGCGCCTGTTCGGGCGCCCGGTGGCTCAGCCGACCTCGTCGGGGCCGGTGAACGCGGGCGGGGTGTAGCCGGGGCCGGTGAAGTCGGGCGGGGTGAACGCGCCGGGGCGGGGTGTGCGGCCCTCGGGGTCGGTCAGGCCGTCGGGGCCGGGGCTGGTGAAGGCGGGGGAGGTGTACCCGGGGCTGCTGAAGTCGGGACCCTCGGCAGTGCGGGGCTCGGGGACGGCGCCGGAGTCAGGGCCGGGGACGGCGCCGGAGTCGGGCCCGGGCACCGGTGGAAGTGCGGCGTGCAGGTAGGGCAGCAGGCCGCGGTCGCGCAGGGCGGTGCGCCATTCGGTGCGGGCGTCGGCGAGTTCGGCGGCGAGCTCCGGGTCGGTGCCGGCCGGGGCGGCGGCGGTGCCGTCACGTATGGCGGTGAGGAGGAGCCCGACGATGCCGATGGCCATCGCGGCGACACCGGCGGCGAGCGCCACCCAGCCGGCCGTGACCAAGGAGCGGCCGAGGACGAGGTCCGGGTCGGTGGCGCGCAGCAGGTAGCCGATGAGCAGCAGGAAGACGGCGGCGGCCCAGGCCAGGATCGGGGTGAGCACGGTGAGGACGGGGAACAGTCCGGCGCCGCCGTTCGCGGAGCGCAGCTGGGTGAGCAGGCCGGGGGCGGTGGGCTCGACGCCGGGCGGGGGTGGGGGCGTGGTGCGCAGGCTCTCGCGCAGCCGGGTGTAGTGGGCGTACTCGGTGGCGGCCGCGGCGTTGATGCCGTCGGCCTCGCGCAGCGCGCGGATGCGCAGCTCGGGGGTGGTGAGCGCGCCGGGGGCGCGCAGGGCGGTGAGGACGGTGCGGTCGCGCAGGGCTTCGGCGAGGAGGCGCTCGTACTCCGGGCGGTCCTCGGCGAGCAGCGGCGGGGGGTTGGACATGGGGACCCCGTTCGTGCGGACCCCGGTTCGCTCCGCCCCGGGGGCGCGGGCGCCCTCAGGACGCCGAAACGGGCGCGGAGGCGGGCCGCCGGACGGGCGGCCGGGTGTGGTGTGCCTCATGGTAGGGGTGGGTGTGCCCGGGCTGACAGTCGGTTTCCGGAATTTCGCGCCCCGGGCCGCGCGCGTGCGACGGCCCGGGCGCCGGGAACAACTGTTCGGTGGAGGGTGTCAGTTGATGGGCAGTCGGGCGACCAGCAGTCGCCCTTCCATGGTGACGCCGCCGTCCATCGCCACCGCGAGGTCGTCCGCGTACACGTACGGTCCGGGGATGTGCGGCGGCTGGCCGTCGTCCGCGTGCACCGCGCCGGTGAGGTACGGGATCGGGCTGTGCCCGTGCACGATCCGGTTGCCGCCGTAGGTGTCCAGCAGCTCGTGGACGGCCGTCGGGCCGGCGTCGCCGCGGAAGGCGAAGCGCTTGGTGAAGCGGCGGAAGCAGTCCCACCACTCGTCCACGCCGGCGTCGGCGAGCAGGGCGTGCACGGCGTCGTTGACGTCGGGGATGGACTCGCCGTACTCCAGGTACGCGGTGGTGTCGGAGTGCAGCAGCAGGTGGCCGTCCTCCAGCGCGATGGCGGGGAGCCGGGACAGCCAGCTGATGTGGTGCGCCTCCAGGCGGTCCAGGTCGTTCTGCTGGCCGCCGTTGAGCCGCCAGGCGGCCAGGAAGGAGGCGGTGCCGGCGGTGGACTGGACCGGCTCGTCGCCGTACTTGGCGGCGCCGAGGAAGAGCAGTTCGTGATTGCCCATCAGGGCGCGGCAGTAGCCGCCGGCCGCGGCGGCCTCGGCGGCGAGCTGCATGACCAGGTCGATGACGCCGATGCCGTCGGGGCCGCGGTCGGTGAAGTCGCCGAGGAACCAGATCCGGGCGCGGCCGGCCGACCAGTGGCCGTCGGCGTCGATCAGGCCCTGGTGGTGCAGTTCGGCGCGCAGCTCCTCGAGGTAGCCGTGCACGTCGCCGACGACGTAGACCGGGCCGGGGGGCTCGCCGGGGCCGGGGGCCGGGTACGGGTAGGTCGGGGCGGAGGGGTCGGGCAGCGGCGGGCCGAGTTCGATGGTCGGCGGGTCGTCCCGGCCGTCGCGGCCGTCGAAGTGGAGGGCCGGGGAGGGCTGGTCGGGCAGGGTCGGCTCGTAGCCGGCGCGGTCGTCGTAGCCGCTGTTGTCCTCGTACCCGGCGTGCTCCTGGCCGTCGTACGCCGCGCGCTCCTCGTAGGCCGCCTGGTCCTGGCCCTCGTACGCGGCGCGCTCCTCGTAGCCCGGGCGCTGCTCCTCGTACCCGGGCCGGTCGTCGTAGCCGGGGTGGTCCCGGTGGGAGAACGCCGGGTCCTGGCCGACCGTCTGGCCCTGGGCGTGCACGGTGTGGCCCTGCCTGTCGGCGGTCCAGTGCTGCTCCAGGTAGCGGGCGCCGCCGTAGCCGCTGTAGGTCTCGGCGTCGTACGGGGCGGCCGGGTAGCCCTGGGCGGGCTCGGGTTCGTAATAGGTGCCGTACGGCAGCACATCGAGGTCCGGCTGGTGGCGGGGGCCCGAGTGGGGGTGCTCGGGCCCGGGGAAGCGGTCCTCGGGTGTCATTCGCCCATCATAGGAAGACCACTCTCCCGGCGTCGTCACCTGGTGGGCATCCAATCCTCCGGAGCGTCAGCCGGGCCGGTCCTCTAGGTCCGTTTTGTCCCGGCTCGGTATGGTCTCGTCAGCTCTGGCCGGGCTGCTTTCGTGCTCGCCCGGCTCCGGTCGGTGTCCGGCCGGCGCTCGATCGGGGGCCGACCGGCGTCCCGGGCGGGGCTCCGGCCGGCACCCCGTCGACGCCGATCGACGTCGACGGTCTAGACCTCACCCGGGGGCCGGGGCGGGCTGACGGTGGTGCGCGGACTCCGGCGCTGGGAGGACGCGCGGACGATCAGTTCGGTCGGCATCAGGGTGCCCGGCGGCGGTCCGGTGCCGGCGGTGCGGAACCGGGGCGGGAAGAGCCGGGCGATGTCGACGCCCGTCCCGGAGTCCACGCCCTCGATCGCGTCGATGAGCAGGTTGACCACGGTGGTGCCGATCTTGCGCGGCTTGAGCGAGAGCGTGGTGATCGGCGGCTCGGTGGTCGCGTAGACGTCGCTCTCGCTGCAGCAGACCAGCAGCAGGTCGTCCGGCACCCGCAGGCCGTAGCGGCGGGCGGCGGCGAGCAGGTCGGTCCCGTTGGGGTCGAACAGTCCGTAGACGGCGTCCGGCCGGTCGGGGCGGGCGAGCAGCCGGTCGGCGGCGACCGCGCCGGCCGCCGGGTCGTGCGCCGGGTAGGCCTCGTACACCGGTTCCTGCCCGACCTTGGTGCACCAGCCGAGGTAGGCCTCGGTGGAGAGCCGGGTGTAGGTGTCGGTGCTGGTCCCGGTGAGCAGGCCGATCCGGCGGGCGCCGGCTTCGGAGAGGTGGTCGAGGATGCCGAGCACGGCGGCCTCGTGGTCGTTGTCGACCCAGGCGGTGACCGGGCAGTTGCCCGGCTT
The DNA here is from genome assembly GCF_055560835.1 of Kitasatospora sp. NPDC023120. Lineage (NCBI taxonomy): Bacteria > Bacillati > Actinomycetota > Actinomycetes > Kitasatosporales > Streptomycetaceae > Kitasatospora > Kitasatospora sp. NPDC023120. Next base: position 23,615 of record NZ_JBVHHY010000018.1, read on the forward strand.
GCCGTCGCTGACCACCGGGACGCCGGACCGGTACAGCTCGCTGACCAGCGGGTCCTGGTCGGGCGGGTCGATCACCACGGTGCCGTCCAGGGCGATGTTGCCCCAGACGTCGTGGCGCGAGGAGGCGGGCAGCACCACCAGCGCGTAGCCGCGGCCGAGCGCGGCGCTGGTGGCGGCCCGGGCCATCTCGGCGAAGTACGCGAACTCGGTGAAGGTGAACGGTTCTTCACCGTAGGTCGTGACGGTCAGCCCGATCAGGCCGGATCGTCCGGTGCGCAGGGTGCGGGCCGCCGCCGAGGGGCGGTAGCCGAGGCGCTCGGCGACTTCGCGCACCCGGCTGCGGGTCTCGTCGGGCAGGCGGCCCTTACCGTTCAGCGCGTCGGAGACGGTGGTGATCGACACTCCGGCGGCTGCCGCCACATCCCGGATGCCGGCCCGCTCCAGGCGCCGTGAGGTGGTGGGGCGCCGACCGCTCTGGTTGGCTGCTGCTGTCATGGCGGACCGATCGTATGGCTCCTGACAAGGGTCTGTGACCGGCGCATCGGGAGCCTTCGGAGATACGTTTCTCCACGAGTGAGCCTGGGTGCGCCCCTTCGATACCAGCCTGAAACCAGGCTTCTTACCTCTGACATGTGCCAAAGGAACCCGGCAGAATGGCTGATCTGCGCCGGTGACCCGACCGGGCATCTCACTCCTACGGGTGAGGGCTGTCGGTATCGTGCAAGGCACCCGACCGGGGTGGTCCGGGCGCGGCAGGAGATCCTGGGCACGGGGGCGACCCGCCCGTGGCGGGTGAGCGGCACCGGACAGTTGTGCAAGTTCTGGAAACGGAGTACGACCGTGAGCAGTGGTACGTCAGCGCAGGGTCCGCGGCTGCGGCCGACCCTGGACGGCATCCCCACCTACAAGCCCGGCAAGCCGGCCGGCGCCGACGCCTACAAGCTGTCCTCGAACGAGAACCCGTACGACCCGCTGCCCGGCGTGCTGGAGGCGGCGGTCACGGCGGCCGGCTCGTTCAACCGCTACCCCGACATGGGCGTCAGCGAGCTGACCGAGGTGCTCGCCGAGCGCTTCGATGTGCCCGCCGGGCACATTGCCACCGGCACCGGCTCGGTCGGCGTCGCCCAGTCGCTGATCCTCGCCACGGCCGGCCCGGGCGACGAGGTGGTCTTCGCCTGGCGTTCCTTCGAGGCCTACCCGATCATCACCCAGGTCGCCGGCGCCACGCCCGTCCCGGTGCCGCTCACCGCGAACGGCGACCACGACCTGGACGCGATGCTCGCCGCGATCACCCCGAACACCCGGCTGGTCTTCGTCTGCAACCCCAACAACCCCACCGGCAACGTGATCCACCGCGCCGAGCTGGAGCGCTTCCTGGACGCCGTGCCGAGCGAGGTCCTGGTCGTCGTGGACGAGGCGTACATCGAGTTCATCCGCGACGCCGAGGTGCCCAACGGCATCGACCTCTACCGTGACCGCCCGAACGTCTGCGTGCTGCGCACCTTCTCCAAGGCGTACGGCCTGGCGGGCCTGCGGGTCGGCTTCGCGATCGCGCACGAGCCGGTGGCGAACGCGCTGCGCAAGACCGCCGTCCCGTTCGGCGTCAGCCAGCTCGCCCAGAACGCCGCCGTGGCCTCGCTCCGCGCCGAGGACGCGCTGCTGGTGCGGGTGGACGCGCTGGTCGAGGAGCGCAACCGGGTGGTGGCCGGGCTGCGCGCCCAGGGCTGGGAGATCCCGGACTCGCAGGCCAACTTCGTCTGGCTCTGGCTCGGTGAGCGCTCGGCGGAGTTCGCCGCGGCCTGCGCCGAGGCGGGCGTGATCGTGCGGCCGTTCCCGGAGGGTGTCCGCGTGTCGATCGGGGAGGCCGAGGGCAACTCGATCTTCCTGTCGGTGGCGGAGGCCTTCCGCAAGTCGCTCTGACCTCTCCGAGCTGCTCGTAGTCGCAGGGGCGCGCCGTCGGACGGCGCGCCCCTGCGGCGTTCCCGCGCTCGCCTCGTGCTCCTGCGCTCCACCGGCGCGCCCCGGCTCGTCCTCGGCCGGCTCCCGGATGGCTGTGGGTTGCTGGGAGCCTGCTGGGAGTTCGGCCAACGGCCGACCACGGGGCGGCCAAGCGGGCCGCGCAGAGCGGCGGGTCTGTCCGGAATGCCCGGATCCGGCCGGTCAGTCTTCTCCCAGCCGGTGCCCAGGACTCCGCAAGAGCACCCCGGGAAGCTGTCCGCCATGAAGGTGCTCCCACGGCGGCGCGGTGCCGTCCTCGTCAACTCCGCGCTCGGCGTGGCCCTGCTGGGCGGTGCGGCGCTGGTGTACTCCACGGTCAGCGGTAGCTCCGGCCCGGCCTCGGCCAAGCCCGCCGCCCGGACGGCGACGGTCGCCAAGGGCACCGTCCTGGCCACCGTGTCCGGAACCGGCACCCTGGTGTCCCCCACCGACGCGGCCCAGGACTTCACCACCGGCGGCAAGCTCACCGCGGTCAAGGTCGCGGTCGGGGACGCCGTCAAGAAGGGCCAGGTGCTCGCCACCGTCGACACCACGGCGGCCCAGCAGCAGGTGGACGCGGCCCGGACGGCCCTCACCACGGCCCAGGCCAACCTCACCAAGGCGCAGGCCGGGGTCACCACCACGACCATCGAGCCGCTGCCGGCACCGACGGCCGGGGGGTCCGGCAGCGGGTCCGGCAGCGTCACCGGCGGCGGGTCCGCCAACGGCGGTGGCGGACGCGGGGCGGGCGGGAGCAGTACGCCCGCCCCGCAGACCACCACCATCACCACCACCAAGGTCGACGACGCGGCCGTGGCCCAGGCCCAGCAGCAGGTCGCCACCGCGCAGACCAACCTCTCCAACGCCCAGGCGGCGCTGGCCGGGACGACGCTGACCGCCACCGTGGACGGCACGGTCGCCTCGATCTCGGGCAAGGTCGGCGACACCGTCGGGGCGAGCGCCTCGGGCGGCTCGTCCTCCTCCGCCTCGGCCAAGTCCACCGGTGCGGGCGCGAGTTCGGGCACGCCGAGCGGCTTCATCGTGCTCACCAACCCGACCGGCATGCAGGTCACCGCGAACTTCTCCGAGCTCGACTCGCTCAAGCTGAAGAAGGGCGAGGCGGCCACCGTCACGCTGAACGCGAAGTCCGACACCAAGCTCAACGCCACCGTCCTGTCGATCAGTTCGCTGCCCAGCGGCAGCGGATCCGGCGGCGCGGCCGGCTCCTCCGCCGTCCAGTACGCGGCCACCCTGCAGCTGAGCGGCGACACCAGCACGCTGCGCACCGGTCTCAGCGCCACCGTCCAGGTGATCACCGGCGAGGCCGACAACGCGCTCTCGCTGCCCACCTCCGCCCTGTCCGGCACCGGTACCTCCCGCACCGCGACCGTGGTGCACGAGGACGGCAGCACCGAGCGGGTCACCGTCGGGGTCGGCGTCGAGGGCGACAGCACGGTGCAGGTGGTCTCCGGACTGAAGGAGGGCGACAAGGTCGAACTTCCCACCACCAGCGGCAGCAACGGCTTCCCGAACGGCTCCTTCCCGGGCGCCGGCGGCAACGGCCGGGGCGGCAACGGCGGCGGCGCCGGGGTCTTCCCGGGCGCCGGCGGCAATGGCGGTGGTGGTGGCGCCGGTGGTGCGGGCGGTGCCGGGGGCAGCGGCCGGGGCGGTCGGGGCTGAGCATGCGTCACGTCATCGACAAGCGTGTCGCCGCAGCTCCCGTGCCGGTGATCCGGATCCGCCGGCTCACCAAGTCGTACGGGCACGGCGACGCCACCGTGCACGCGCTGCGCGGCCCGGACGACCCGCAGACCGGCGAGCCGCAGGGCGTCAGTCTGGACATCGAGGAGGGCGACTACGTCGCCGTGATGGGCAGTTCGGGCTCCGGCAAGTCCACCCTGATGAACATCCTCGGCTGCCTCGACGTCCCGACCTCCGGCCGCTACCTGCTGGACGGCGTCGACGTCGGCCACCTGGACGAGCAGCAGCTCTCGCTGGTGCGCAACCGCAAGATCGGCTTCGTCTTCCAGTCCTTCAACCTGATCCCGCGCACCACCGCCCTCGCCCAGGTCGAGCTGCCGCTCGCCTACGCGGGCGTCCGGGCCGCCGAGCGGCGCCGCCGGGCACTGGCCGCGCTGTCGCTCGTCGGCCTCGACGCGCGGGCCGGCCACAAGCCCAACGAGCTGTCCGGCGGCCAGCAGCAGCGCGTCGCGGTGGCGCGGGCGCTGGTCACCGCACCCGCGATGCTGCTCGCCGACGAGCCGACCGGCAACCTCGACAGCCGTTCGACGGAGGAGGTGCTGGCCCTGATCGACGGGCTCAACGCCACCGGCCGCACGGTCGTGCTGATCACCCACGAGGACGAGGTCGCCCGGCACGCCAAGCGGGTGCTGCGGCTGGTCGACGGGCAGATCGTGAGCGACGTCCGGCAGGCCCCGGTGGACGGGCCGCCGCCTTCCCTGTGCGACCTGGAGGTGTCGGCATGATCCTCTGGCAGACGCTCCGCTTCGCGGTCGGCGGCCTCGCCGCCAACAAGGTGCGCTCGGCGCTCACCATGCTCGGCGTGCTGATCGGCGTCGCCTCGGTGATCCTGCTGCTGGCGGTCGGCAACGGCTCGTCGGTCGCGGTCAAGGACTCGATCACCTCGCTCGGCACCAACTCGCTGACCGTCAGCTCCGGTTCGGCGGCCGGCGGTGCCCGGGCCGCCTCCTCGGTGAAGAAGCTCACGGTGGCGGACGCCAAGGCGCTGGCGGGCGACGCCGACGCCGCGTCCGCGATCAAGTCGGTCGCACCGGTCGTCACGACCAGCGGCACGGCGCTGTACGGGAACATCTCGTACAGCCCGGGCTCCATCGTCGGCACCTACCCGGCGTACTTCGAGACCGCCAACCAGAAGGTCGCGCACGGCGAGTACTTCACCAACGACGACGTGCTCGGCTCGCGCAAGGTCGCGGTGCTCGGCGCCACCACGGCGAAGCAGCTGTTCGACACCGAGGACCCGGTCGGCAAGCAGATCGTGCTCGGCGGCACCCCGTTCACCGTGGTCGGCGTGCTGCAGGCCAAGGGCGGCAGCGGCTTCACCGACCCGGACGACGTGGTGATCGCCCCGCTGCCGACCGTGCAGAACGCGTTCACCGGCTTCGGCCCGGTCAACCAGATCCTGGTGCAGGCCGCCTCGGCGGACACCACGACGGCGGCGCAGTCCGAGATCACCCGGGTGCTGCTCGGCACCCACGCGATCGCCGACCCGACCAAGGCCGACTTCCGGATCACCAACCAGGCCTCCCTGCTCACGGCGCGGGAGAGCACCACCAAGACCTTCACGGTGCTGCTCGGCGCGGTGGCCGCGATCTCACTGCTGGTCGGCGGCATCGGGATCACCAACATCATGCTGGTGACGGTGACGGAGCGGACCAGGGAGATCGGCATCCGCAAGGCGCTCGGCGCGCCGCGCGCGGTCATCCTCGGGCAGTTCCTGACCGAGTCGACGCTGCTGTCGGTGATCGGCGCGGGGTTGGGCGTGGCCGCCGGGATCGCCGGCTCGCACTTCAGCATCGTCGGCATCAAGCCGGTGGTGATCCCCGAATCGGTGCTCGGCGCGTTCGGCATCGCCGTCGCCATCGGGCTCTTCTTCGGCAGCTACCCCGCCAACCGGGCCGCCTCGCTGCGGCCGATCGACGCCCTCCGGCACGAGTAGGAGATCACCCGATGGACCAGGACGAACGGATCGCCCTGCTCGCCACCGCGCCGGACGCGCGTGATGTGAGCGGTGAGCTGGCCGCGCCGCCCCGGCGCAAGCTCCCCTGGCTCAGCCTGGTGCTGGCGGGCGGTGTGATCGCCACGGGGGCGTTCGCGGGGGGTGTGTGGTTCCAGCAGAACCACGGGTCGTCGTCGGGCGGCAAGTCGTCCCGGCCTGCTGCTGCCGCTGGTGGTGCCGGCGCGGCTCAGCCCGGGTACGGGCAGGGCGGCCGCCGGGGCGGGCAGGGGCAGGGCGGTCAGGGTGGTGGGCAGGGGCAGGGCGGACAGCCCGGTTTCGCGCGCGGCACCGTAAAAGCCGTGGACGGCAACGTCGTGTACCTGACAGACTCGAATGGCAACACCGTCAAGGTCACCACCGGCGACGCGACGAAGGTCCAGCTCAACAAGGAGGGCAAGGTCAGCGACCTGCAGCCCGGCCAGAGCGTGACCGTCGTCGGCACCCCCGACGCCAACGGTGGCTACGCCGCCAGCCAGCTCGTCGAAGGCGCCGCAGGAGGCGGCTTCGGCGGGGGTGGTTTCGGCGGAGGAGGCGGAAACCGGAACCCGTCCGGCGGCTGACCCGGACCCGCCGGACGCCCGCGAGGCCCTCGCCCGATCCTCGGGTGAGGGCCTCCGCGTGTGCTCAGCTCCGCTCCCAGGCCTCGTCCCGGTCCCGGCCTCAAGTTCGCCGGCTTCCTCCAGAGTGCGAAGGCGGGCGAGTTCGACCACCTCACTGCCACCGCCTAGCGAGTCGTCCGGCGCCCCCTTGCTCCCCGCAAGGGGCCGCCGGTGAACGTGAGTCAGGTCGCGCTGTCCGAAGCCTCTTCGGCCTTGGTGTGGAGGATCTCGCGGGCCTGTTCGGCCGCGCGGGCGATGCTCTCGGAGACGAAGTCGAGGAAGCGGGCGATGTTCTCCATGCGGGCGCCGGCCGGGGTCCGGGCGCCGAGGACACCGACGCCCTGCCGTGCGGTTCCGACGAGTTGGGCGGTGGAGCGGGCGCTGGCCATCATCGACTGGTACCAGACGTCGTCGTCGACGACATACCGGTCGCGGCGGCGTTCGTCGCGTTCCCTGCGGACGAGGCCCTGGCTGTCGAGGAACGCGACCGCCTTGGAGACGGACGCCGGGCTGACCTGGAGGCGCTGGGCGAGTTCGGACGCGGTCAGGCTGCCCGAGTCGGTGAGGGTGAGGCAGGCCATCACCCGGGCCGTCATCTTGGGCATTCCCGACGCCATGAGAACGGTGGTGAACACCTCCTCGTACGCCCGTACCGCCTCGGCGTCCCGCCCGTGGGCCTGCGGGGGCGCCTCCACTCCTCGGGGCGCGGCCTGCCTGCGGCGCTGGGCGCGGTGCTCGGTTGCGCGGTGGGCGAGGTCGGCGCGGTAGGAGGTCGGACCGCCGTTGCGCATCACCTCGCGCGTGATCGTCGAGGTCGGGCGGTCGAGGCGTCGGGCGATCTCCGCGTAGGCGAGGCCGTCGGCCAGTCCCAGCGCGATCTGCTGACGTTCCTGCTGGGTGAGCCTGCCTCCCGGCATCGTGGCCTCCTTCGTGGTCCGTGGTGACCCCAGGATAGCGTTCATCTTCATTCCATTGCAACGGACTGAGTGGGATTGTTGCATTCTCTTCAGGGCCAGTGCAACGATTTCCTCGCTTTCACCTGCACTTATGATGTTTTCTCGCAACGGCGTCATTGCCTGAACCTTGAATGCAACGTAGCGTTTCTCATGTCGGAAACGCCGGGCCGAAGGGGCCCGCACCGCGGAACAAGGAGCAGCACGATGCACACGTTCAACACCCCCGCCCCGATCGCCGTTGTCCTCGACGTCCCCGCCGGGCGCATCCGGTTCATCGCCGCCGACCGGGCGGACACCACGGTCGAGGTCCTCCCCGTGGACTCCTCGAAGAGCCGCGACGTGAAGGCCGCGGAGCGGGTCGAGGTCGCCTACACCGACGGTGTCCTGCGGATCGAGACCCCGGCCGCGGCCAACCGGATCCTCGGCAACTCCGGCTTCGCCGAGGTGACCGTCCAGCTGCCCGCCGGCTCCCGCATCGAGGCCAAGGCCGCGAGCGCCGACCTCCGCGGTGTCGGACGACTCGGCGACGTGACCTTCGAGGGCGCACAGGGCACGGTCAAGCTCGACGAGACCGCGAGCGCCCGTCTCACCCTCCAGGACGGCGCCATCACCGTCGGCCGCCTCGGCGGCCCCGCCCACCTCGCCACCCGCAAGGGCGACCTCCAGATCGCCGAGGCCGTGCGCGGCATCGTCACCCTGCGCACCGAGCACGGCGACATCACCGTAGGCGCTGCCCGCGGCACCTCCGCGACCGTCGAAGCCGGCACCACCTACGGCCGCATCCACAACAGCCTCAACAACAGCGCCGGCCCCGACGCCGAGCTGGCCATCCACGCCACCACCGCCTACGGCGACATCACCGCCCGCAGCCTCTGACCCCCCATCAACCCAGCCGCTCACCAGCCAAGCTCCCGCGAAGACGAGGAACCGACCGTGAACGACCGCCCCGAACTGCAGAACGCCATCCAGTCCTTCGTCGACGCCGGCTTCGCCGGGATACAGATGCGCGTGAACGACGAGCACGGCGAATGGACCGGCAGCGCCGGGATCCGCAAGCTCGGCGAGACGGCCAAGCCCCGGACCGACGGCCGGTTCTGGATCGGCAGCAGCACCAAGACCTTCGTCGCCGCCCTGGTCCTGCACCTGGTCGCCGAGGGCGCCATCACACTCGACACTCCGGTCGCCGACCACCTGCCCCAGTTCGGGCTCGACCGGCGGATCACCGTGCGGATGCTGCTCCAGCACACCAGCGGTGTCTACAACTGCACCGGTGAGCTCGACCCCGACGGCACCTTCGTCCCGGGCATCCCCTCGATCGGCAAGGACTGGGTGGACAACCGCTTCCACACCTACCGGCCGGAGGAACTCGTCCGCTTCGCCCTCGCCAAGCCCGCCCGCTTCGAGCCGGGCGCCGACCAGAGCTACTCCAACACCAACTACACCCTCGCCGTGCTCCTGATCGAGCAGGTCGCCGGCCACTCCTACGCCGAGGAGATGCAGCGCCGGATCCTGGCACCCCTCGGCATGCGGGACACCTTCGTGCCGGGCGACTCACCCGAGCTCCCCGCGCCGCACGCCCACGGCTACTACCGCTACCAGGACGGCGACCAGTGGAAGGTCGTCGACGTCACCCGCCAGAACAGCTCCCTCCTCATCGGCTCCGGCGACATGATCTCGACCACCCGGGACCTCCACACCTTCTTCTCCGCACTGCTCGGCGGCAGGCTCCTGCCCGCCGCCCTGCTCGACGAGATGCGCACCCCCCACGGCATGCTCGGCTACGGCCTCGGCCTGTTCATCCAGGACCTCGGCCCCGACAGTGGCGGCATCACCATCGTCCACCACAACGGTGGCGCCCCCGGCGGCTACGGCGCACTGATGATCAGCACCCCCGACGGCAGCAAGACCCTCACCGCCGGACTCACCACCGGCGACGCCGCCACCAACCCGGCCGAGACCATCCCCCAGGCGCTGGACGCCCTCATCAAGGCCGTCTTCTGCTGACCGCCCGGCACCGGGAGGCTCACAGGCCGGGCACGTGGCGTCCGGACCGACCGGGGTGCGCCTGAGCGGGCTCGGCCGCTTCGCCAGGCACGCCAGCGGGTGGGCAGGGCGAGGCGGCCCTTGGACCCTGATGGCCGACAGCCGGCTGATCCCGGTCCAGGCCGTGCCGCCCCGGAGCACGGGTGGGGCTGGACCCACCCCTCCGTACGGCTGGACCCGTATGGGGGCGGGCGTTCGCTCCGTAGCGTCGTATCCACAACGACACGGAGGGAAAAGAACCATGGCGACCACGACCGACCGGGCCCAGGACCGCTTCACCACGGTGCGGAAGTGCATCGCACTCTTCGGTGCGATCAGCGCGATCGTCCTCGCCACCGTCGCCGTGATGGCGTTCACCGGGCACGAGGCGACCTCGTTCATGTGGTTCCGCGGGGCGATCCTCCTCGCGGTCACCCCGCTGCTGCTCCGGATGGCCACTCGCGCCGCCGAGGGGTCCTACCGGGACTTCGACCGGCTCCGCACCGTGTGCACGATCATGCCGATCGCTCTCATCGGCGTCGACCTGATCCCCGGCCTCTGCCCCGCCTGGTACGCCGTCCTCCAGGGCCTCTCCGCCCTCGCCCTGCTCGCGGTCGCCGTCCTCACCCGCACCTCGGCCTTCCCCAAGCGGTCCTGAGGGCACCCCGCGCAGGAAGTCGGCCCATCCGACTTCCTGCGCAGGCACGTTGTGGCACCGTCATCGCCACAAACCCTCCACCGGGGGGCGGCGAACCACTAGCCTGGACGCGATCAGCGCCCGGGGGTGATCGCGGGGCTGGGTGATGACCTCTCTGGGGGGACGATGAGCGGTTGGGACGACTTCCTCGCGTCGAGCGACGACGGGTCGGGCGACGACCCGGCGGGCCTCGGGGGTGACACGAGCGACGAGGAACTCGCCGTGCAGGAGGCCGCGATGGAACTCATCGAGGCGGAACTGGCCCTGGAGGAGGCGCAGTACGGCGACTTCGACTCCTTCGTCGTGAGCGACGCGGCCGACGCGGAGGAGGCCCTGTACGCGTCCGCCATCGGGGCCGAACTGGAGGCGGACGGGCAGGAGGCCGCCCTCGAGCTGGTCTCCGACGACGACACGCACAGCGACTCGTACAGCGACTCGTACAGCGATTCCTTCGGCGACTCGTACGGGGACGGCTCGTACTGAAGCCCGTCCGCGCGGAACCACGCCCCGCCGGGCGCTTCGTGGAGGTGTGATGCCCTCGATCATCCTGGACGCGGAACGGCGCGTCGGGGTCGACTCGGCACGCGTGCGCGCGGTCGCCGTCGAGGTGTTGCGGCGGCAGGGGTTCCGCGTCACCGCGGAGTGGGCCACCGTGGTGGAGGCCCAACGCGGATCGGCGGTGCGCTCGGTCATGCTGCTGCCGGACGAGGTGCCGGTGGCGGTGCGGATCGACCTCGCGGTCGAGGCGGGCGGCGGTTGTGTCCTCGCCCTGCACGTGGCCGACCGGGCGGTGTCGATGGTCGTGGTCGGGGTGCAGGAGCCCTACCGGGTGGCGTTCGAGACGCTGTTGGCGGAGCTGGACCGGGCGCTCGGCGGGCTCGATCCGCAGGCGGCCGCGACGGGATTCCCGGTGCCCCGCTGGTGGTTCCGCGGGCCGAATTCCGAGGCCGTCGAGCGGGGCCACGCCGCGGGGCAGCGCATCGTCGGCGGTGCGGCCGCGTTGATCTCCGGTCGGCTGTCCGGCAGGCCGCAGTCCACCGCGCCCGCCGGGTGGAGCGGTTACGAGCACGTGGTGTTCGCTGCGCCGGGCGGCATCGCCGTCCTGGACATGGGCTCCGTCCGGGCCCTGCTGACCATTCCGGTGATGATCGGCGCCCGTCCGGGCCGGCTTCCGGCGCCACTGGCCGCCCAGGTCCAGGAGTTCGCGGCTTCGGTGGAGGTCCGGCTCGGCGGGGGCGGCCGGGGAAGCCTGCAGATCGACGTGCCGGAGGGGCGCCGCAAGACCTTCGAGTTCCTCTACCAGCAGTTCGGCATCCGGTCGCAACTGCCGGTGCGGACCTTGTGCGTGTGCAGCGACTGCCTGCACCCCAAGGTGGTGAACCTGGACCTGCAACGGCTGCGGAAGAAGAACCGGAACCTCAAGCTCCTGGCCTCCCTGGTCAGCCTGTCCGGACACGGCGAGCCCAATCCGTTCACGGTCTTCGGGACGATCTTCCGGCAGGCCAAGCTGGAGCCGGACTTCGTCTGCGGGAGGTGCGAGAGCACCAGCGCGGACGAGCGGCCGGTGACCTTCTGCCCGAAGTGCGGTGAGATGTGCAGCGACTCCGTCCTGCTCACCTGTGCGAAGTGCGAGTACGACTACCGGGATCCGGTGCGGGGCGTGGCGATCTGGCGGGAGGTGCCGGTGGTTCCGGCGATGCCCGCGGTGCCTCCGGTCCCCGCGATGCCCGCGATGCCCGCGGTGCCTCCGGTCCCCGCGTCGCCGCCGGCGCCCTCGCTTCCCCCGATGCCGCTGTCCGGTCCGGAGCCCGCTACCCCGCCTGTTCCTGCGGCTCCGCCCGCTGTTCCCGTCGCCCCGCCCGCTGTTCCGGCTGTTCCTCCGTCGGCTCCGGCTGAGCCGTCGTCGGCGCCGAGGACGGGTGTGACCTCGGCGGTCGGGCGGGTGACAGGGGCGTTCGGGCCGCCTCCGCCGTCCTGGGAGACGCCCGCGTCGTCCCACGGAGCCTGTGCGATCTGTGGCCAGAGCTATGCGTCCCTGTGGCAGGTCCGGGTTGCGGAGGGGGCGGGTGTTCGGACGCTCGCCGTCTGCGCCACGAGTCCGGGCTGTTCGCCTCCCTCGCTCGTCCCGCCCGTCCCGGTTCGTCCCTGAGGCCGGGGACCGAAGTCGTTTTGTTGGATGATCTCCATGCTGTAGATCTGACGATCATGACAAAAGATCAGGTCAGCAGGCTCATCGGCGGCGGCTTCGGGCTCGCCTTCGTCCAGATGAACGCCGGGACCTTGCCGACCGCCGTCGCCGCCCCGCTGCGCGTGCTCGCCATCCTCGCGTTCCTCCGGATCGTGCTCGCCGGTCGACGCGCCGCCGCACCCACGACCGCCGACAACAGACCGCCGAGCGGCCCGGGCTTCGGACGCGGCTACTGGTACGTGGTGGCAGCCGAGGTAGTCGGCCTCGGGGCCGGCCTGTTCGTGATCAGCAACGTGCTGCACACCCCGCGCGCGAGTGTCGCCTGGATCGCCTTCGTGGTCGGCGTGCACTTCTTCGGCCTCGCGGTCGTCTGGAAGCGGCCCGCACTGCACGTCCTGGCCGCCTCGATGGCCGTCTGCGGCGTCGCCGGCCTGGTCCTCGCCGCCTGCGGCGCCTCCGCCCCCGTCATCGCGGTGGTCGCCGGCATCGTCCCCGGCGCACTCCTGCTCGGCTCGGTCCTGCTGGCCGGCCGCTCGGAAGCCGCGCGCTAGCCTCCCCGTCCCGGCGGCCCCTTGCTCCACGGCAAGGGGCCGCCGGCATGTCGTCCAGGAGTGGGTCTGGACCCACCCGGCCGTGTGGACAGACCCACCGCAATCCTGAGGGCCGCCTTCCCCAAGAACTGAAGCCCCACCCCGTGCAGGAAGTCGGCCCGCCCGACTTCCTGCGCAGGCCTACGAACCACCTGCCCGTGCGGCCCCTCGCGCACTGATGGACGCCGATCCGGCGGCCCGCTCCACGATCACTTCGGTACGGACTGACACCACGACCGTCAGGTGGCCGGCGGGGTGAAACCCTTGGTGATCAGGCGGACGGCGAGCCAGAGTTCCCAGGCGAAGACCGGGACGGCGGCGAGCATCCCGAATCCGGAGACCTGGTCGTAGGCGCCGAAGAGGACGGCGGCCGCGGAGGCGAAGATCAGCGTGCCACCGACGAGTCCGAGGGCCGCCATGGAGCGCGGGACGAGCCGTGCGCGGTACAGCAGCAGGGCGAGGACCGCCGTGTTGGCTCCGCAGATGAAGTCGGGGCCGAGCAGGAAGGTCCAGTCGTGGACGGCGACCAGGGCCCTGCCGGTGGTGAGGAGCGACGCCGGGTCGGCTCCGGTCGGCGGGTGTTGGCGGAGCGTCACGACCGCGAGCAGGCTGACGATGCCCACCGCGATGACGGCGGCTTCCAGGGTGCGGAGGGCGAGGTAGCCGGCGGCGAGGCCTTCGTCGTGGCGTCGGGTGACGGGGTACAGCGTGAACGCGGTCCCGACGATGGCGATGGTGAGGAGCACCTCGAACAGGGCGCCCAGGAGTACCCGGGTGTCCGGGCCGGTGCCGGTCACGTAGTCGGCGGTCTTCAGGACGGGCCCGTACAGGACGAGCCCGCCGATCGAGGTGATGTGGGTGGCGAGGAAGAACGTTCCTGCACCTCTGGCGAGCGTTCTCGGTGAGGCCACTGGGGGCTCCTTCGGCGAGGGGAAGGGTCGCAGGTGTACGCCGTACACCTCGGCTTGGACGCTAAGGTGTACCCCGTACACTTGTCAAGGGAGATCACGGGAGATCGGCGGGATCATGGCCCCACAGGCAGACACCGAGCGCCGGAAGCCGCTCAACCGGGACCGCGTGCTGCGCGCGGCCGTCGCGCGCGCCGACCGGTCCGGGATCGAGGCGCTGAGCATGCGCAGCCTCGCCCAGGAGCTGCAGGTCGTGCCGATGGCGCTCTACAAGCACGTGGCCAACAAGGAGCAGCTGCTCGACGGCATGGTCGAGCTGGTCGTCGGGGAGATCGACGCCCCGTCCGAGGGCCCCGACTGGCGGGGGGCGGTCCGCGAGCGCGTCCTGTCGGCCCGGCTGGCGCTGCTGCGGCACCCGTGGGCCCTGCGCGTCATCGAGTCCCGCGGCACCCCGACGCCCGCCGTGCTCGGCTACCTGGACTCCGTGATCGGCACGTTCAGGAGGGGCGGACTGTCCGTCGACCTCACCCACCACGCGATGCACGCGCTGGGCAGCCGGGTCTGGGGCTTCACCCAGGAGCTGTTCCCGGCCTCCCCGAGTGCGTCCCCGCGCGTCGATGACGGGGAGCAGCCTGCCGCGCTGGAGGGTATGGCGGCGCGGTACCCGCACATCGCCGAGATCGCCACGGCCGCCCGGGCCCACGACGGTGCGTCCGTCGTCGGTGACGGCTGCGACGACCAGTTCGAGTTCGAGTTCGCCCTCGACCTGCTCCTCGACGGGTTCGCGCGACTCCACGAGCGCGGCTGGACCTCGCACGGCGGGTGAGCGGGCGGACGGAAATGCCGACGACTCCGGCGAGCCCGATCGCCTAGGGTGAGCGCGTCCCCCGGGCGGCCGTTTACCGCCCGTCGTCGGCGCGACCAACGCGCCCGCAACCCAGGGAGTTGCCCGCCATGACGCGCACCCTTGTCGCAGACCTCCAGTCGTGCCTCGAGCGGACGGTCACCGTCTACGGCTGGGTGAACACGCTGCGGCTGCAGCGGCGCATCCAGTTCGTGCTGGTCCGGGACCACACCGGAATCGTCCAGGTCACCCACCGGCGCGGTGGGGAGGGCGACGTCATCGAGGCCGCCTTCGAGCGGGTGACAGTCGAGTCCGCCGTGAAGATCACCGGCAGGGTGGTCGCCGACCCGCAGGTGAAGCTGGGCGGCCTGGAGATCGTCCCGACCAGTGTGGAGATCGTCTCGCTCGCCGAGCCGAAGCTGCCGATCGGCGAGCGGACCGGCATCGACCAGCGCCTGGACTGGCGGTTCCTCGACATCCGGCGCCCCGCCCAGCACCTGGTCTTCGACGTCCAGACCACCGTCGAGCAGGCGATGCGCGAGGTGGTCGCCGAGGAGGGGTTCACCGAACTGCACACGCCGAAGCTGATGGGCACGGCCTCCGAGTCGGGCGCCGAGGTGTTCGAGGTCGGGTACTTCGGGCGCACCGCCTACCTCGCCCAATCCCCGCAGTTCTACAAGCAGATGGCGATCGCCGGCGGCATCGACAAGGTCTTCGAGATCGGACCGGTGTTCCGGGCCGAGCCCTCCTTCACCTCCCGGCACGCCACCGAGTTCACCGGCGTCGACGTCGAGATCGCCTGGGTCGACGGCGTCGAGGACGTGATGGCCTTCGAGGAGCGGATGCTGCACCGCGTGCTCACCGCCGTGGCCGCGCGCCACGGCGAGGCGATCGCCGAGCACTTCGGCACCCCGGTGACAGTGCCCGAACTGCCGTTCCCCCGCATCACGATGGCCGACGCCCTGGCCAGGCTCCGGGCCGCCGGCTGGGACCCGGAAGGGGTGAAGGACGACCTCGACCCCGAGGGCGAGCGCGCGCTGTGCGCCCTGATCGCCGAGGAGACCGGGCACGAGTTCGTCTTCGTCACCCGATTCCCGGCCGGCGTACGGCCGTTCTACCACCTACGGCCGGACGGCGACCCGACCGTCACCGAGTCCTTCGACCTGCTCTGGAAGGGCGTGGAGATCACCACCGGCGCCCAGCGTGAGCACCGGTACGACCGGCTGGTCGCCCAGGCCCGCGAGAAGGGCATGGACACCGGCCCGCTCTCCGGCTACCTGGACTGCTTCCGCTACGGCACCCCGCCGCACGGCGGCTTCGGACTCGGGCTCGGCCGGCTGCTCATGCTCGCCCTCGGCCTGCCCTCGATCCGCGAGGCGACCTTCCTCTTCCGGGGGCCGCACCGCCTGGAGCCGTAGCAGCCGTGGGCGGCGTAGGGGCCGTGGGAACCGTAGGGGTCGTGGTTTTTCGGGCGGCTCGGCACAGGAAGTCGGCCGGACCGACTTCCTGTGCCGAAGCCTTGGTTGAGGAGGCAGAACCCGGCGTACAGGCCGTCTGACCTGAGCCGCTGCTCAGTACCCGACGGCCTCGCGCAGCAGGAGGACGGTGCCCGGGGTCATCCGGGTCGGGGCGTTGAGCACCAGGAGCTGGTTGATCGCGCTGGGCTGTCCGTAGGCGGCCTGGGCGCGGGCGGATTCGAGCGGGAGCGCGTGCGTCTCCACGCGGCGCAGGGCGGTGGGCAGGTCGGGGACCACCTTCTGCGCGCCGACGATCCAGATCGCCCGGCCGGCGCCGCCGACGTACGAGGGCAGTTGGCTGCCGGTGCCGGAGGCGACGACGAGTGAACCGGTCTCGGTGACGGCGGCGACGCTGCCGACGACGACCTCCGGGGTGGCGACGATCCGTCGCAGGTCGTCCGCCTCGGCGGCCCGGTCCATGCTCAGCGCACGGACCTTGACGGACCGGTAGCGATCACCGGCGTTGATGTCGCCGTCGATGCCGGACAGCCGGAGGGTCTCGCTGGCGCCGGTGAAGACGCTCGCCCCCTCCGGGATCAGCTCCTCGACCCGGGCACGCGCGGCGGCGGCGTCGTCCAGGACCTCGACGGTGAAGCCGTTCGCCGTCAGTGCGGCGGCCGCCCGCTCCAGGCGGGCGGCGGGTGCCGGGTCGGCGAAGCCGACGGGTGCGGTGGACTGCGGCGCGGAGCCCGTCAGCGGGGTGGTGTCGAGGTAGCGCACCTCGTAGACCCGCTCGGCGATCCGCCAGCCGTCCTCGGTGCGCCGGTAACGGTCGTGGTAGACGGCGTAGTTGAGCCCCTGGATGCCGTTCTTCAGGCGCACGACCTCGTGCATGTAGGCGCGGCCGGTCGCGGTGTCGCCGTCGATCAGGATCGCGCCGGGGTGGGTGGTCTGGATGAAGAAGTCCCACTGTTCCTGGAGCTTCTCGCCGCCGATGCGGATCTGCTCCATGCCGACCAGCTCGATGGGCACGTTGGGCATCCGCAGCGCGCCGTCCGGGGTGAACAGCCGCGAGAGGCGGGAACGGTCGCGCATCATCACCGCGTCGGTGAACTCGCTCTGCAGGGCCTGGATCTCGACCCGGTCGGCGGTCGCCTGGAAGTCGTTCATCGGGTTCCTCCGTCTCCGTTGTTTCGCTCTGCCCGGTATGACAAATCAGCGGTCCGGAATGTGAGGCTGCGGTGAGGACGTCACATTCCGGAGCATCGTCATGTCATATGAGTAAGGAGTCCGACACGACGAAGGCACGACGAAGGCACGACGCAGGCGCGACGAAGGGGTGGGTGGGGACGGGTGCGAGGCGAGGGACCGGGCGCGATCATGAGCGAGCGCCGCCGGTTGATCAATCTGGCGTACCGGCTGCTCGGCTCGCTGGCCGATGCCGAGGACGTGGTGCAGGAGACGTACGCCCGCTGGTACGCGATGCCCCGGCGGGAGCGGGAGGCGATCGCCTCGCCCGGCGGCTGGCTGACGACGGTCGCGAGCCGGATCTGCCTCAACGTCCTTGGCTCGGCCCGGGCGCGGCGGGAGCGCTACGTGGGCGAGTGGATCCCCGAGCCGCTGCCCGAGCGGCGGGAGTGGACGTCCTCCGCGACGGCGACGGCCGGGGCGGCGGACCCGGCGGACCGGATCACCCTGGACGAGTCGGTCAACATGGCCTTCCTCGTCGTCCTGGAGGCCATGACGCCGGCCGAACGCGTCGCCTTCATCCTCCACGACGTCTTCCGGTACCCCTTCGTCGAGGTGGCCGCGATCGTCGGCCGGTCGCCGGCGGCCTGCCGGCAGCTGGCCTCCTCCGCCCGCCGCCGGATCCGTACCGCCCAGGCCCCGGCGGCGCCGACGAGCGCGCAGGCGGGCGTGGTGCGGGAGTTCAAGCG
Source organism: Kitasatospora sp. NPDC023120 (assembly GCF_055560835.1). NCBI lineage: Bacteria > Bacillati > Actinomycetota > Actinomycetes > Kitasatosporales > Streptomycetaceae > Kitasatospora > Kitasatospora sp. NPDC023120. The sequence goes on from NZ_JBVHHY010000018.1 coordinate 41,547, forward strand.
GGCCTGGGAGGCGCGGGACCTGAAGTCGCTGATGGACGTGCTCGACCCCGGGGCCACCGTGGTCGCGGACGGCGGGGGCCTGGTGGGTGCGCTGCTGCGGCCGCTCTCGGGGAACGAGCGGATCGCCCGTGCCTACCTGGAGTTCGCCCGCATCGCGCCCGCCACGACGCTGCTGGAGCGCACCGTCAACGGCCAGCCCGGACTGGTCGCCCAGCAGGACGGCGTCACCGTCACGGTGATCTCGTTCCGGATCGCCGACGGCCGGATCACCCACATCTGGGCGGTGCGCAACCCGGAGAAGCTGCGCCCGTGGACGGACCCGGAGCCGGCGGGCGGAGTCCCGGCCCGGTCGGACTGAGCCCGTGCGGGCGTTCCGGAGTGAGCCCGTGCGGGAGTGAGGTGCGTCATACCGGCCGTCGCGCGCGGGCGGGCAGAGTCTCCCGGGGGCGTGCCGGGTGCGTTCACGCCCGTACGCACACCACCGAGCGCCCGTCTGAGGGCTTGTCGCGGCCAAACCGACCGATAAGGTGTTAATCCAACATTCATCCATGCCGCATAGCCTCCGACGGCTAGCCTCATGCTGAACGCCATCGTCCGACCGGGAGGCGAAACCCCCGTGCAAGGCACTGTCACCACACCAGGCGGCTCCGCGGTGGCCGGGGGCCAGGGCGAGGCGTTCCTGCTCGTCGTGGACGACGAGCCCAACATCCGCGAACTGCTCTCCGCCTCGCTGCGCTTCTCCGGCTTCCGGGTCGCCTCCGCCGCCAGCGGCACCGAGGCGCTCGAACTGATCGCCGCCGAGCGCCCCGACCTGGTCGTGCTCGACGTGATGCTCCCCGACCTCGACGGCTTCACCGTCGTCGAGAAGCTCCGCGAGCGCACCAGCCGCGGTCAGATAGCCGGGCCCGCCCACGGGCACCCCGGCGACCACCTGCCGGTGCTCTTCCTCACGGCCAAGGACGGCGTCGGCGACAAGGTGCAGGGCCTCGCCGCGGGCGCGGACGACTACGTCACCAAGCCGTTCAGCCTGGAGGAGCTGATCGCCCGGATCCGCGCCATCCTGCGCCGGGCCGGCGGGCCCGCCGAGGACGGCCGACTGGTCGTCGCCGACCTCAGCCTCGACCCCGTCGCCCACGAGGTCACCCGCGGCGGCGTCCCCGTCGCGCTCTCCCCGACCGAGTTCAAGCTGCTGCACTACCTGATGGCCAACGTCGGCCGGGTGGTCTCCAAGGCGCAGATCCTCGACCACGTCTGGGCCTACGACTTCGGCGGCGACCTCTCCATCGTGGAGTCGTACATCTCCTACCTGCGCCGCAAGCTCGACTCCGGCCCGGCGCACGGCCCCAAGCTGATCCACACCGTGCGCGGCATCGGCTACGCCCTGCGCCGCCCCCCGCAGGGCTGACCGGTACCGACACGCGTGTTCGCCCGCTTCTCCTCCCGACTGCCGCTGCGCCGACCGTCCCCGCCGAGACCGACGCTGCCACGGCTGTCGCTGCGACGGCTGTCGCTGCGCGCCCGGCTGCTGGTGCTCGCGCTGGTCCTGGTCACCACCGGGCTCGCGGTCAGCGACACCTTCGTGCTCGCCACCGTACGGGCGCAGCTGGTGGAGCAGCTCGACGAACAGCTCCAGCGGTACGGGCTGCCGCTGTCCCGCAAGCCTCCCGCCCGGCTGGCCACGCCCGACCCGGGCCGGCCCGCCGTCACCGGGCGGCGGATCAGCCTGCCCAGCCAGTACCTGGTGCAGTACCTGTCCTCGGACGGCAAGGTCCAGGCGGTCATGCGCCAGCCCGTCGCCGACAGCGACCCGGCGCCGCAGCTCGCCGGGCTGGACCCGGCCCGGACCGCCCCCGACGTCCCCTTCGACCTGCCCGACCAGCGCGGCAACCACGCCTGGCGGGTGCTGGTGCTGCCGCTCCAGGCACCCCGCGCGCCCGCCACCGCCTCCAGCGCGTTCGCCTCCCCGTCGGCCACCCCGACCCACGTCATGGTGGCCGTGTCCCGCGAGGACATCGACGCCACCCTCGGCAAGCTGAGCACCTCCTTCCTCGCCATCGGCGGAGCGGTGCTGGTGCTGATCGCCGCGCTCGGCTTCTTCGCGGTACGGGCCGGGCTGCGGCCGCTGCGGCGGATCGAGGCGGGCGCCGAGCGGATCGCGGCCGGCGAACTGTCGCACCGGATGCCCGAACTCTCCCCGGGCACCGAGGTCGGACGGCTGTCGAACGCGCTCAACGGGATGCTCACCCAGATCGAGGCGGCCTTCGCGGCGCGCGCCGAATCCGAGGCCCGGATGCGGCGGTTCGTCGCCGACGCCTCGCACGAGCTGCGCACCCCGCTGGCCGGGATCCGCGGCTTCGCCGAGCTCTACCGGATGGGCGCGCTGCCCACCGAGGCGGACGTCAAGCGCACCATGACCCGGATCGAGAGCGAGGCCGTTCGGATGGGCGCCCTGGTCGAGGACCTGCTGGTGCTCGCCCGGCTCGACGAGGAGCGCCCGCTCGACCTCGCCCCGATGGACCTGCGCACCCTCGCCGCCGACGCGCTGCACGACCTCACCGCCCTCGACCCGAGCCGCCCGGTCGCGCTCACCGGCCCCGCCGGCACGGGCGCACCCGGCGCGGCGCCCGTCCTCGGAGACGAGGCGCGCCTGCGGCAGGTGGTGACCAACCTGGTCGGCAACGCGGTCAAGCACACCCCGGCCGGCACCCCGGTGCGGATCGGGGTGGGCGCGGCAGCCGACGGGGTCTGCCTGCTGGAGGTCGCCGACGCCGGCCCGGGCCTCACCGAGGAGCAGGCGCAGCGGGTCTTCGACCGCTTCTTCCGGGTCGACGCCTCCCGGAGCCGCGACAACGGCGGCGGCGCCGGACTCGGGCTCGCCATCGCCACCGCCCTCACCCGCGCCCACGGCGGAACCCTCAGCCTGGAGACCGCCCCGGGCGCGGGCGCGACCTTCCGCGTCGAACTCCCGGGCCACACCGACCGGGATTCCTGAGACCTCTGCGGTTCCGGCGTTTCCCGTCCCGAACCCGTCCATCGGGTGAACCGGAAGCCGTTTACCCGGTAGGCCCCTCGGTCGTGCGCGACCGTGCAGCCGTTGCTCGTGCGAGCCCGCACGGGGCGCGCTCGTCTCCACCGCGGGCACCCGGATCCTCGGCCGCGCGCAGGGACGCTCGGTACGACCACGGAGCACCGGCTCGTAGCACGCCCCGCCCGCCTCCGCGAGCGGGGCGTCGGCCTGTCAAGCGCCGGTTCGGCCAAGAGCCGCGTGGCATCCGCCCGGTCGTTCGTTGCCCCGGCTCCGGCGGATCCGCAGACTGTGCGGACCGCGCCGCAAACCGTGACGCATCGCACAGGGCTGTCAACCCCACCCCACCTGCAGTTCCGCCGTAAGGATGGGAGATACTGGGCCTTGTGAACGTGTTCACGTTCACAAGCGGACAAGCTTGTGCGGTTCGGCAGCGGTCTACGGCTAGAGAAGAAGTCTGTCCGGAATGCGCCCGTCAGCACACGGGCAGGTTGGGAGAGAGCGACGTGGAACTGGCAATCGCTCACGAGACCATCGCGCGATGGCAATTCGGCATCACCACCGTGTACCACTTCCTCTTCGTTCCGCTCACGATCAGCCTGGCCGCCGTCGTGGCCGGGCTGGAGACCGCCTGGGTGCGGACGAACAAGGAGAAGTACTTCCACGCGACCAAGTTCTGGGGAAAGCTCTTCCTCATCAACATCGCGATGGGCGTGGTCACCGGCATCGTCCAGGAGTTCCAGTTCGGCATGAACTGGTCCGACTACTCCCGCTTCGTCGGCGACGTCTTCGGCGCCCCGCTCGCGATGGAGGCGCTGATCGCCTTCTTCTTCGAGTCCACCTTCATCGGCCTGTGGATCTTCGGCTGGGACAAGCTGCCGAGGAAGATCCACTGCGCCTGCATGTGGATGGTCGCGCTGGGCACCGTGCTCTCCTCCTACTTCATCCTGGCCGCCAACTCCTGGATGCAGCACCCGGTCGGCTACTCGATCGACCCGGTGACCGGCAAGGCGCAGCTGACCGACATCGCCAAGGTGCTGTTCCAGAACACCACCCTCACCGTCGTCGCCCACACCCTGACCGCCGCCTTCCTCACCGGCGCCGCGTTCATGGTCGGCATCTCCTCCTTCCACCTCTGGAAGACCAAGCGCAAGCCGGAGACCGCCGACCCCAGGAAGACCGCCTCGATGCGCACCTCGCTGCGGCTCGGCCTGGTGCTCGCCGTGGTCTTCGGCGCCGGCACCGCGCTCAGCGGCGACGAGCTGGGCAAGGTCATGTTCGAGCAGCAGCCGATGAAGATGGCCGCCGCCGAGGCGCTGTGGGACACCCAGGCGCCCGCGCCGTTCTCGGTCTTCGCGGTCGGCGACGTCGGCAAGGGCCACAACTCGGTCGCGCTGGAGGTCCCCGGAATACTCTCCTTCCTCGCCCACAGCGACTTCAGCTCCTCCGTGCCCGGCATCAACGACACCGCCGCCGCCGAGGCCGCGCTGCACGGCGGCGACCCCAAGGACTACATCCCGAGCATCTTCGTCACCTACTGGGGCTTCCGCCTCATGATCGGCTTCGGGATGACCTCCTTCCTGGCCGGCCTGATCGGACTCTGGACCACCCGGAAGAAGCTCTTCCTGCGCCCCGAGTTCCGCACCGGCGACACCGAGGTGCCCCGGCTGATGCTCACCCCCAAGCGCGAGCTCAGCCCGCTGCTGACCAGGTGGAGCTGGCGGATCGGCATCCTGACCATGGTCTTCCCGCTGATCGCCAACAGCTTCGGCTGGATCTTCACCGAGATGGGCCGTCAGCCCTGGGCGGTCTTCGGGCTGATGACCACCTCCAGCGCGGTCTCCCCGAACGTCGGTGTCGGCACCCAGATCGGCGCGCTGGCCACCTTCACCACGCTGTACGCGATCCTCGCGGTCGTCGAGGTCCGGCTGCTGGTCAAGTACGCCAAGGCCGGCCCCGTGGTGACCGAGCAGCCGCCCACCGAGGACCCCTCGCTGCGCGGACCGTCCTCGGACGAGGACGCCGACAAGCCGCTCGCCTTCGCGTACTGACCACGGCCGAACCGAGGATCACTGGGGAACTGAGGATCTGACATGCAACTCCACGACGTCTGGTTCGTGCTGATCGCGGTCCTGTGGATCGGCTACTTCTTCCTGGAGGGCTTCGACTTCGGGATCGGCATCCTGACCAAGCCGCTGGCCCGCAACACCGCCGAGCGGCGGGTGCTGATCAACACCATCGGCCCGGTCTGGGACGGCAACGAGGTCTGGCTGCTGACCGCCGCCGGCGCCACCTTCGCCGCCTTCCCGGACTGGTACGCGACGCTCTTCAGCGGCTTCTACCTCCCGCTGCTGGTGATCCTGGTCTGCCTGATCGTCCGCGGCGTGGCCTTCGAGTACCGGGCCAAGCGGGACGGCGCCCGCTGGCAGCGGAACTGGGAGGAGGCCATCTTCTGGTCCTCGCTCCTGCCGGCCTTCCTCTGGGGCGTGGTCTTCGCCGACATCGTGCGCGGCGTGGACATCGACGCGCAGAAGAACTACGTCGGCACCGTCTGGGACCTGCTGAACCCGTACGCGCTGCTCGGCGGCCTGGTGACGCTCGCCCTGTTCACCTTCCACGGCTCGGTGTTCGCCGCGCTCAAGACGGTCGGCGAGATCCGCGAGCGGGCCCGCCGGGCCGCGCTGCGGGCCGGGCTGGCCACCGCCGTGCTCGCGTCCGTCTTCCTGGTCTGGACGCAGGGCCACAGCGGCAACGGCCGCAGCCTGGTCGCCCTGGTGGTGGCCGTGCTCGCCCTGGTCGGCGCCCTGGTCGCCAACCGGCTGGGCCGCGAGGGCTGGGCGTTCGTCCTCTCCGGGGCGACCGTCGTGGCCGCGGTCGCGATGCTCTTCCTGGCGCTCTTCCCGAACGTCATGCCGTCCACCCTGAACGAGGGTTGGAGCCTGACCGTCGGCAACGCGGCCTCCTCGCCGTACACGCTCAAGCTGATGACCGTCGTGGCGGCGGTGTTCACCCCGCTGGTGCTGCTCTACCAGGGCTGGACGTACTGGGTGTTCCGCAAGCGGATCGGCGTCCAGCACATCCCCGGGAACCACGCCCCCGCCGCCCCGGCCGCTCCCGCCGCCCCGCTCGACCGGGCCTGACGCGATGAAGCCGGTCGACCCCCGACTCCTCGGGTACGCCCGCACCACCAGGGCCTTCCTCGCCGGATCCGTGCTCCTCGGCGCGGTCGGCGCGGCCCTGGTGGTCGCCCAGGCGAGTCTGATCGCCGAGATCGTCGTCCGCGCCTTCCAGCGCGGGGCGACGCTCGGCGAGCTGACCACGCCGCTGCTGCTGCTCGCCCTGACGGCCGTCGGGCGAGGGCTGGTCGGCTGGCTCACCGAACTCACCGCGCACCGGTCCGTCGCCCGGGTGAAGTCCACCCTGCGGCGCCGGCTGCTCGACCACGCCACCGCGCTCGGCCCGTCCTACCTGGCGGGCCGGCGCACCGGCGAGCTCACCACCCTCGCCACCCGCGGCATCGACGCGCTGGACGACTACTTCGCCCGGTACCTGCCGCAGCTGGCGCTGGCCGTGGTCGTCCCGGTGATCGTGCTGCTGCGGATCGTCGGCGCCGACTTCACCTCGGCCGCGATCATCGCCGGGACGCTGCCGCTGATCCCGCTGTTCATGGTGCTGATCGGGATGGCCACCCAGGCCCGGATGGACCGGCAGTGGAACACCCTGGCCCGGCTCTCGCACCACTTCCTCGACGTGGTCGCCGGGCTGCCCACCCTCAAGGTGTTCAACCGGGCCCGCTCCCAGGCCGCCACCATCGCCCGGATCACCGCCGACTACCGCCGGGCCACCCTGCGCACCCTGCGGATCGCCTTCATCTCCTCCTTCACCCTGGAACTGCTCTCCACCCTGTCCGTCGCGCTGGTCGCGGTCACCGTCGGCTTCCGGCTGGTGGACGGCACCCTCGACCTGGAGACCGGGCTGCTGGTCCTGGTCCTCGCCCCCGAGGTGTACTTCCCGATCCGCCAGGTCGGCGCGCTCTACCACTCCAGCGTCGAGGGACTGACCGCCGCCGACGAGCTGTTCCGGGTGCTGGAGACCCCGCTGCCCGCCGCCGGGACCGTACCCGCCCCCGCCCTGACCGGCGCCCTGATCACCGCCGAGGGCCTGACCGTACGGCACCCCGGACGCACCGAGCCCGCCCTGGACGGCGCCTCGCTGACCCTGCGTCCGGGCTCCGGCACGGCGCTCACCGGCCCGAGCGGGGCCGGCAAGTCCACCCTGCTCTCCGTCCTGCTCGGCCTCACCGCCCCCGAGACCGGCACCGTCCGGATCACCGCCGCGGACGGCCGCTCGTACGACCTGGCCGACCTGGAGCCGGAGAGCTGGCGGCGGCAGATCGCCTGGGTGCCGCAGCACCCGTACCTGTTCGCCGGGACGGTCGCCGAGAACCTGCGGCTCTACCGGCCCGAGGCCACCGACGAACAGCTGTGGACGGCGCTGGGGGCCGCCGGAGCCCTCGACTTCGTCACCGACCTGGCCGCCGGACTCGGCGAGGACGGCGCCGGGCTCTCCGCCGGGCAGCGCCAGCGCCTCGCGCTCGCCCGGGTGCTGCTCGCCGACGACCGGCCGCTGGTGCTGCTGGACGAGCCGACCGCCAACCTGGACGGCGCCTCCGAAGCGGCTGTCGTGGACGCCGTCCGGGCCCTCGCCGAGGACCCGGCGCGCACCGTGCTGATCGTCGCGCACCGACCGGCGCTGCTGGCGGTCGCGGACGAGCGGGTCCGGTTGGCCCCGCCCCGGCCCGTCGTCGCTGCTCCGGTCGCTCCGCTCGCCCACAGCGGTCGGCCGACCCCCGCCCCCGCCGTACCCGAGGAGCTCGTGCCCGGGACCGGCAGCACGCCCCGGCTGGCCCTGTCCATCCTGCTCGGCGCGCTCGCCCTCGGCTGCGCCGTCGCGCTGATGGCGACTTCCGGCTACCTCATCTCCCGCGCCTCCCAGATGCCGCCGGTGCTCCACCTGATGATGGCCGTCACCTCGGTGCGGGCCTTCGGCATCGGCCGCAGCGTCTTCCGCTACGCCGAACGACTGGTCTCGCACGACGCGGTGCTGCGCACCCTCGGCACCCTGCGAGCCGCCGTCTACCGGCGGCTGAGCGCGCTCGCCCCGGCCGGGCTGCCCGCGTTCCGGCGCGGCGACCTGCTCTCCCGGCTGGTCGCCGACGTGGACGCGATCCAGGACCACTACCTGCGCTGGCGGCTGCCCGCCGCCGTGGCGGGCGTGGTCGCGCTGGCCTCGACGGTGGCGCTGGGAGCCTTCCTGCCCGCCGCCGGGGCGGTGCTCGGCCTCGGGCTGCTGCTCGCGGGCGCGCTGGTGCCCGCGCTGGCCGCCCGGTGGTCGGCCGGCGCCGAGCGGCGGCAGGCCCCGGCGCGCGGGCGCCTGGCCACCGCCGTGGTGGACGCCTTCACCGGCACCGCCGAGCTCACCGTGGCCGGCGCGCTGCCCGCCCGACTGGCCGCCGTCCGCACCGCCGACGCCGCGCTGACCGGATTGGCCGCCCGCTCGGCCACCACCACGGCGCTCGGCACCGGGCTGATCGCGCTGCTCACCGGGCTGACCGTGACCGCCGCGGCGGCCGTCGGCGTCCAGGGGGTGCGCGACGGGGTGCTGGCGCCGGTCTGCCTGGCCGTGGTGGTGCTGACCCCGCTGGCCGCGTTCGAGGCGGTCACCGGGATGCCGCTCGCCGTCCAGGCCCGCCAGCGCAGCCGCGCCGCGCAGGCCCGGCTGGACGAGCTGCTGAACGCCCCGGCGCCGGTCACGGAACCCTCCGAACCCGTGGAGCTGCCCGGACAGCCGCTGCCCGTCGCGGTGCGCGGGCTGACCGCACGGCACCCCGGGCAGGCGGTGGACGCGCTCGCCGGGGTGGACCTTGACCTCGCCGCCGGCCGTCGGATCGCCGTGGTCGGTCCGTCCGGCTCGGGCAAGACCACCCTCGCCCAGGCGCTGCTGCGCTTCCTGGAGCCGAGCGCCGGCGCCGTCACCTTCGCCGACGGTCGTCCACAGGCTGTGGACAGCCGCGCGCTCGCGGGCGAGGACGTCCGCCGGGTGATCGGGCTCTGCGCGCAGGACGCGCACGTGTTCGACAGCTCGCTGCGGGAGAACCTGCGCCTCGCCCGGCCCGGCGCGGGGGAGGACGAGCTGCGCGCCGCACTGGCCGCCGCCCGGCTGCTGGACTGGACGGAGGGCCTGCCGGACGGCCTGGACACCATGGTCGGCGAGCACGGCGCCCGGCTCTCCGGCGGCCAGCGCCAACGGCTGGCGCTCGCCAGGGCGCTGCTGGCCGACTTCCCCGTGCTGATCCTGGACGAGCCCGCCGAGCACCTCGACCTGCCCACCGCCGACGCCCTGACCGCCGACCTGCTGGCCGCCACCGAGGGCCGCACCACCGTGCTGATCACCCACCGGCTGGCCGGGCTGGACGACGCCACGGTGGACGAGGTGCTGGTGCTGGACGGCGGGCGGGTGGCCGAGCGGGGCCGCTGGTCGGAGCTGGTCGGGGACCCGGACGGGCGGCTGCACGCGATGTGGGATCGGGAGCGGGAGGCGGACGGGCTGCTGGAGCCGGTGGCGGGCTGATCCGGCCGACCGCCCGGCCGGCGGTCGCGCGCCGGTCGCGCCGCCGGTCGCGCCACCGGCCCCTGCCAGTCCCGCCGCCCTTCGTCTGAAAAGCGTACAAACTAGGCTTTCTTCATGGACCCCATGCCGGACCTCCCCGAGGCCGCCCCCGAGCCGACACCCCATCGGGTGCCCGAGATCGCCTCGCTCGGCCTGGACACCCTGGTCACCGAGGTCGCCGAGCGCCTGCAGTCGGCCGCCGCCGTCACCGACCGGATGCAGCGGCTGCTGGAGGCGGTGGTCTCCATCGGCGCCGGCCTGGACCTGCACGCCACCCTGCACCGGATCGCCCTCGGCGCCGCCGAGCTGGTCGACGCCCGCTACGCCGCGCTCGGTGTGATCGCCCCCGGCGGCACCGGCCTGGCCGACTTCATCCACGTCGGCGTGGACGACGACATCGCCGCCGGGATCGGCGAACTGCCGACCGGGCGCGGCATCCTCGGCGCGCTGATCGACCGTCCCGAGCCGCTGCGGCTGGTCGACCTCGGCGCCGACCCGCGCTCCTCCGGGTTCCCGCCGTACCACCCGCAGATGAAGACCTTCCTGGGCGTGCCGATCCGGGTCCGCGAGGAGGTGTTCGGCAACCTCTACCTCACCGAGAAGAAGGGCGGCGGCGCCTTCACCCCGGAGGACGAGCAGGTGGTGCACGCGCTCGCCGCCGCGGCCGGCGTGGCGATCGAGAACTCCCGGCTGTACGAGGAGGGCCGCCGCCGCGAGCGCTGGATCGCCGGCGCCGCTGCCGTCACCACCGCGCTGCTCTCCGCCGAGCAGGCCGAGACGGCGCTGACCGTCGCGGCCGAGCAGGTACGGGAGTTGGCGGACGCCGCGCTCGGCATGATCCTGCTGCCGACCGGCCCGGAGGGGGAGGGGGACGGGCAGATGCGGGTCGCCCACGCCTCCGGCGAGGTGGCCGAGTTCGTCCGCGGCGAGCTGCTGCCCGAGGAGAGCTTCGCGGCCCGGCTGCTGGCGGGGGAGAGCGTCTACCTGGACGACATGTCCAGCGACCCGACCGTGGTGATGCGCCTCGCCCGCCGCTTCGGCCCGTCCATGGCGGTCCCGATGGTCGCCGCCGGGCGGGTGCTCGGCGGGCTCTGCGTCTGGCGCCCGTGCGGGGCACTGCCGTTCACCGACAGCGAGAAGCAGCTCGCCGAGACCTTCGCCTCGCAGGCCGCGCTCGCCCTGCGGCTCGCCGAGGGCCAGCGCGACCAGCAGCGCCTCGCCGTCTTCCAGGACCGCGACCGGATCGCCCGCGACCTGCACGACCTGGTGATCCAACGGCTGTTCGCCACCGGGATGATGCTGGAGAGCGCGGCCCGGCGGGCCCTCGTCCCCGAGGTGAAGGTCGGCATCGGCAATGCGGTCGACGAACTGGACGCCACCATCCAGGAGGTCCGCACCACCATCTACGCCCTGCAGCACGACAATCACGGCGACGCGCCGGACACCCTGCGCACCCGGGTGCTGCGGGAGGCCAGCCAGGCCGCGGCGGCACTCGGCTTCAAGCCCTCGGTGAGCTTCGTCGGTCCGGTGGAGAGCCTGGTCGGCGAGCAGACCGGGCGACAACTGCTCGCCGCACTACGGGAGATGCTCTCCAACACGGCGCGGCACGCGCGGGCCTCCCGGGTCGGCGTCGAGGTCGACGCCACCGTCCACCTGGGCGAGGACGGCAGGCCGGTCGGCGGCGACCCCGAGTCGCTGGACCGCGGCGGTCGGCCCGGCGTGCTGCTCACCGTGACCGACGACGGCGTGGGCATCCCGGCGGGCGGCCGGCGCAGCGGACTGCTCAACCTCGCCCGGCGCGCCGAGGCGCTCGGCGGCGACGCCTGGCACGAGAGCGGGCCCTACCGGAAGGGCACCATGGTGCGCTGGACGGCCCGGCTCTGAGCCGTCCGGCAGCCCTCCGACAGCCCTCCGGGCAAAGGCAAGTGAAAGTTAAACGGGGGAGAACTTCCCAACCAACAGCGCAAGTTGTGAACGTTCTCGGCTTTCGTCGGCTCTGTGTGCACACATAGCTTTGCTTCGCTCGGAGGGGAATCCGGAAGGTAACCGGACGGAGGGGGCAGTGGACGCTTCCGGCCGCGGTCACACCGCAGCAGGGGCACGTCGAGGGGGGTTCCGCGCCGAACGGGCCGCGGACGGGCGCTACCGCTGGCAACTGAAGGCGCCCAACGGACGGGTGGTCGCGATCACCCCGGCCGCGTTCGAGACGGCGGGCGAGGCCGAACGCGCCTTCGACGGCCTGCGGGCCGGGGCGGTCGGACTGACCGCCCGCATCACCCACGTCCGGGACGGCATCGGCTGGGTCTGGGTCGTCCCCGGTTCGCGCAGCCTCCCCGAGGTGCGGTCCAGCCGCGCGTATGAGCGGTACGCGACCTGCCAGAACGCCTTCCGGCGGTTCGTGGTGCTACTCTCCAAGCAGTCGCCGCGCGAACTGCCCGGGCACACGGCGCAGTCGAGACGCACCAATGGCCGCTGAGCGGCGCGGTCCGGCTAGGCGAGCCCGAGCAGCTGCTCCAGCACCGCCGCGACGCCGTCCTGCTCGTTGCTCACCGTGTGCAGCGACACCGCCGCCAGCACCTGCGGGTGGGCGTTGGCGACGGCGTACGCGGTGCCGGCCCAGGCCAGCATCTCCAGGTCGTTCGGCATGTCGCCGAAGGCCACCACCTCGCCGCGGTCGATCCCGTGCTCGGCGCACCAGCGGGCCAGCGTGCTGGCCTTGGTGACGCCGGGCGCGCCGATCTCCAGCAGCGGGATCGCCGCGGAGCGGGTGATCTCGGCCAGGTGCCCGGCAGCCGCCCGGGCCTCGATGAGGAAGGTGTCCGGGTCGAGCTCCGGGTGCTTGGCCAGCAGCTTGAACAGGCCCCGGACCGGACCGCCGGCCCCCAGCAGCTCCTCCGCCGAGCCGACCGCGTGCTCCAGCTCGTCGCCCCACATCGGCACCGCGTACTCGGCCTCGCGGGCCCAGCCGTCCGGGTACTCGAAGGCGAAGGCGGTGCCGGGCAGCTTGGCCCGCAGTACCTCGACCACCGCGAGCGTGGTCTCCACCGGCAGCGGGAACGACTCCAGCAGCTCGCCGCGCCGCATGTCCACCACCACACCGCCGTTGGAGCAGATCGCCACCCCGTGGCCGCCGATGTGCTCGCTCACCTGCTGCATCCAGCGCGGCGGCCGTCCGGTCACGAACACCACCTGCACCCCGGCGGCCTCGGCCGCGGCCAGCGCCGCGGCGGTGCGGTCGGTGACGGTGCCGCCGGAGCAGAGCAGGGTGCCGTCCAGGTCGGTGGCGATGAGGCGGGGAGCGGTACGGGGTTCGGTCACCGGTCCATCTTCGCCCATCGGCGCCGCCCGGTCACCGGCGCGGTCGGGGCCCGCCCCAAGGGCGATCCGGGGGTCGGACGAGGCTCGATCCGGCCCTTCGTACGCCGTTTCCGGCCGATCCGCCCCGGCCCGGCGTGTCCCGGCGCCGCACGGCGGGCAGGACTGCCCACGGCCACCCCGTCGGCAGGAAGAGCCATGCCCACACGCCAGCTCCGTGACCAGCCGCCCCCGACCGTCAGCCCCGACTCCTCCGGCCCGGACGCGACCGACACCTCGCGGGACCCGGTCCTGCTCGGCGACGTCCTCTTCCACACCCTCGCGGACCTCGCCCGCCGCGCCGCGGCCCCCAGCCTCCCGGCCCAGCGCACCCGGCCGCACCCGTAGCGCCGCCCGCACCCGTGGCGGGTCCCGGAAACGCCGAGGGCCTCCCGGCAGCTCGCGTCGCGAGCTCCCGGGAGGCCCCTTTCACGGGTACTCCACGGCGTCCTTAGCGGAGCGCCAGCGACAGGGCCGTCACGTTGGAGTTGTCGACCGGCACCGGTGCGTGGAACCAGACGCCGTCGGCGCTGTGGACCTCGTACAGCTTGCCGTCCTCGATGGCCTCGATCACGCGGTTGTTACCCGGGGTGATCTTGCCCGACAGGGCGGTGATGTTGCCGGTGATGCCGGGGATGACGCCGTCGTGCCAGCCGTCGGAGGCGCTGTAGACCTCGTGCAGCTGGTTGTCCTTGATGGCCTCGATCACGCGGACACCGGACTTGTTGTAGTTGAAGCTCAGCGCCTTGATGCCGGACAGGCCGGGGATGACGCCGTCGTGCCAGCCGTCGGAGGCGCTGTAGACCTCGTGCAGCTCGCCGTCCTTGATGGCCTCGATCACGCGGGCGCCCGAGGGGCTGTAGCTGAAGCTCATCGCGGTGATGCCGGACAGGCCCGGGATCACACCGTCGTGCCAGCCGTCGTCGGCGCTGTACACCTCGTGCAGCTCGCCGTCCTTGATGGCCTCGATCACGCGGGCGCCCGAGGGGCTGAAGCTGAAGCTCATCGCGGTGATGCCGGACAGGCCCGGGATCACACCGTCGTGCCAGCCGGTGGTGTCGGTGTAGATCTCGTGCAGCTCACCGTTCTCGATGGCCTCGATCACCCGGTTGCCGTTGGCGTTGTAGGTGAAGCTCAGCGCGGTGACGCCGGAGACGCCCGGGACGGTGCCGTCGTGCCAGCCGGTGGTGTCGGTGTAGACCTCGTGCAGCTGGCCGTTCTCCACGACCTCGACCGTCCGGTCGTAGCCGGCGTCCGGGTTGCAGACCAGCTTCATGACCTTGTCGGCGTCCGGGGTGCCCAGACCGGTGGCCATGTCGTAGCCCGCGCCGGCCCAGTACAGGCCGCCCTGGATGCCGATGTCGTTGTTGCCGTAGGTGACGTCGCGCAGGGTGCCGAGACCCTTCTTCGCGCTCCAGTAGAACGCCGGGGCGATGAAGCCCACGCGGCCGGTGCAGCCCGCGTTGTTCTGGTGCGCCGAGATGGCGGCCCACAGCGGAGCGGCGCCGCTGGTGCCGCCGATGATCATCCAGTAGCCGGCGCCGGTGGCGACCATGTAACCGGTCGACGGGTCGGCGTTGGCGGCCACGTCGGGGACCTGGCGGCAGGCGGTGCCGGCCGCGCCCTGGCAGCGGTTGGCGTAGCCCGGTCCGGCGAAGCCGGCCTGGTAGCCGCCGTTGGTGAGGGACCAGCGGGAGACGCCACCACCGGTCGCGCCGCCGTTGTGGTTCCACACCGTCTCGGAGACGGAGCCGCCGTTCACGGTCAGCGTGGTGCCGCCGACACCGGTGACGAACGGCTGGCTCGCCGGGTCGGAGGTGCTCAGCTGGTTGGTGATGTTCGCCGGAGCGCCCATGTTCTTCAGGTAGTTGCAGCCGCTGGAGCCGTCGTCACCCGAGGCGGCGACCACGGTCTGGCCCTGCAGCGCGGCCTGGAGGAAGATGTCGCGCTCGGCGGACAGGTCGCTGCCCGACATCACCTGGTCGCAGACGCCCCAGCTGGTGCTGATCACCTGGGCGAAGTTGTCCGAGACGATCTGGCGGTAGGTGTTCTGGATGTCCGCCTGGGTGGCGCGCGAGGCGTCCGGGCCCTGGTAGACCAGCACCTTCGACTTGGGCGCGAGGCCGATGACGGTGTCGATGTCCAGAGCGGTCTCGACGCCGACGCCGTCGTTGGTCGGCGGGGCCTGGTAACCGGCGTTGACCTTGACCCGCTGCACCGAGGCGCTGGTGCCGTAGCAGGACTGGAAGGTGTTCACGGCGGCGTCCGAGTACTCCTCGAGCGCGAAGATGGCGACGGTGGTGCCGTAGCCGCCGTCGGTCATGCCGTTCAGCCCGTAGGCCGAGGCGAGCGCGGAGGGGCTGAAGTAGTCCTTGCCGTCCGCCTTGCCCGGGAACTGGTTGGCCACGCCGGCGCACAGGGCCGGGTAGCCGCCGGTCGCGGCGGGCGTCGCGGCCGAGTGCGCGAGCCCCGCGCCGCCCTGGCCCTTGGACCCGACGACGTGGTTGCTGTGCGCCTGGGCCAGCGTGTTCAGGCCGACGACGCCGGTGATCGAGCCGGCCACGTCCGAACGCACCGCGGGGGCCGCGGTGTTCAGGAAGCCGGTCCGGCCGTCGGACGTCTGGTAGCCGGCCAGGTCCACGTCGAAGGCCTTCTTGGCCTGGGCGACGGTGGTGGTGACCGGGATGGTCAGACCGTCGGACGCGAGAGCACCGGGAGTCAGGCCCTGCGCGGTGAGGGCCTGCTTGACCTTGGCGACGGTGGCCGGGTCGGCGCCGAAGCGCTGCGCGAACTCACCGGTCTTCAGGAACTGGTGGTAGAACGGCGACGACTTGTCGCTCACCGCCGAGGCGAGCGCGTTGGCGCCGGCCTCGTCGCGGGACTTCAGGTGCACGCTCAGCTGCACCTGGGTGTCGTCGGCCGGAGCGGCGGTCTTGGTCGCGTCGCTAGGGGCGGTCGGCACGCTGCCGACGCGCTGCGTCGTCGGCGCGTCGGCGTGCGCGACCGGGAGGCCGGCGTAGGTGACCAGAGCCGCGGTGGCTATGGCCAGGGTGGCCGCGCGCGACAGCGGATTGGTGATCCGCGTCGGCCGGGCGTGTGGCGTCGGATGGGACATCCGCGCTCCCCCCAATTTGATGATCCGATGGTCTTCTCGAACGAGAGTCCGACGGGATTTCTATCAGGCCGTGCGGACACCTTCACAAGGGATTACCGGGTTGACTCCGCGTGGGGTCCGCGGAGCCGTCCCCCGAAGGGTCGTTGGCATGCGACTGACCATGGCTGACCCTCCGTCCACCGATGCCGCCTTCGCAGGGCCTCCTTCGACGCTCCGGACTTCCTCCCCGTGTTCGGGCCGGCTCCGCCCGGCGGCGCGGGCGGAGCCGGCTGCCGTTCAGGAGGAGAGGCGGTTCAGTGCTGCGGTGGCGGTGCCTTCGACGGAGCCGGCCTGGCCGGTGACCTCGACGATGGCGACCTTGGTGCCGCTGCGCAGGACCGCGACCCCGCCGGTGGCGGCGCCGTCGCCGTTGTAGGCCGGGTACCAGCGGGCGGTGCCGCCGGCGACGGTCAGGGTGTGGGCCGCGCCGTAGTGCCAGTGGCCGGCGGGCTCGTTCTGGCAGTCCTGAACGAGCGTGACGAGCTGCTTCTCCCAGGAGTCGGCCGCGGCCCCGGTGGGGGCGCCCGCGGCCGACTCCGTCAGCATGCCGTGGTTGTCGAAGGTCCAGTTCACGGACGCGTACGCGGTGGCCTGGCCCTTGGTCAGGTCGCGCATCGTCTGCTCGCCGGAGCACGCGGACAGCGCGTCGCGTCCGGTCAGCCCAATGGTCGCGCCGACCGGGTTCATGCCCTTCTGGAAGTCCTCGCTCTGGACGAGGTGGGCGGAGCCGAGTCCGGGCGCCGCGACCGCGGCCGGGCGGGCGGCGTTGTGCGCGGCCGCGTCGGCGGTGGCCGACTGGGTGCCGACGACGCTGGCCGTGATCAGCGCGGCGGCGAAGCAGGCCGCGGCGGCGACCCGGTTGCGGCGAACGGACTTCTGGACGGTCTGGTTCTCGGTCATCTGGTCCCCCTGCTGGTCGGGACGCCTGCTGCGTCCTCGTACAACCGGGGAGATGCCGCCCAGGGAGGGAAAGTTGGAGCCCTGACCCGCTGTTTCACAGCTGTGACAGAGCGGTCCTGACGACGCGGTCCATCGCGGCCGTGCCCAGGCAGGCCTCGACCTCCAGCACTCCGTAGTGGTTGCCGCTGCGCAGCACGGCGATGCCGCCGCAGGGCTCCTTGCCCTCGGGCGCACTGCCGGTGGTGTTGAGCGATCCCTGGTAGGCACCCATCCAGCGCGCGGTGACGTCCGGGGCGAGCTGCACCGTCGTGGTCTTTCCGTAGACCCAGTGCCCTGGCGTTTCCTCCTGGCAGGGCACCTCCTCCAGCAGCAGGCGTTCGCTGAAGTTCTGCGCCAGGGAGGGGCTCCGGGCGTCGGCGGCGACCTCGCGGGCGACCTGGCCGCCGCTGTCGCCGGCCACTGTGGGGTCGTCCGGGCTGGTGCGGGGGCTGGTCATCAGTCCGCGGAAGTGGGCACCGCGCCCGCCCAGGGTCTGACTGAGGGTCTTCTCACCGGCGCAGGCCGCGTTGGCGTAAGACCCGTCGCCGTACCGGTCGGTGACGTGGATCCGCCCGGTGTCGAGGTCCGGGCCGAACGCCGCCGGTTCCAGAAGGTTCGCGGTCGTCACCGGCCCGGTCGCCCCGGTCGCACCGGTCGGCGCGGCGGAGCCGGAGGCCGAGGACGCGGGTGTCGGGTGCGCGGTGGCGCCGGGGGGCGGTGGCAGGACGAACCGGCCGGCCGCCAGCCCGAGCGCGGCGGCTGCCACCAGGGCGACGACGGCGGACCGGGGCCGGACGGCGACGCGGCCGCCGCCCGTCGTGGGACCGCCGTTCACAGACCGCTGGCCAGGCGCTCGCGCATGAAGTGGCGGGCCCGGTGGATACGGTCCTTGACCGTGCTCATCGGGGCATCCAGTACCTCGGCCACCTGGACGTAGGTCAGGTCGCCCAGGTCGCGCAGCACGAAGGCCTCCACCAGGGCGGGGTGCTGCTGCTCCAGCCCGGCCAGCGCCTCCATCAGGTCGAGCCGGGTCCCGGCGATGACGCTGGTGGTGCGCGGGTCGACGGACTCGGGGAGGTCGGCGTGGCTGTCCTCGGCGCGCCGGCGCATCGAGCGGTAGGTGGACCGGGCGGCGTTCGAGGCGATCACCGTCACCCAGCCCAGGAAGGAGCCGCGGCCGCCGTACTCGCCCAGGTGCGTGCTGATGGACAGGAGCGCGTCCTGCGCGGCCTCCTCCGCGTCGGCGTGGTGGGGCAGGAAGCGCGAGCAGCGACGCAGCACCAACGGCCGCAGCTTGGCCAGCAGGTGCTCCATCGACCCGGGGTCCCCCGCCTGAGCAGCAGCTACGAGCCGTTCCAGCTCGCCTTCCTCGAACACCCGGATCCCCCCGTTTCGTCCCGCCGGGCATCCCGCTCGTCGAACGGGAGTTCCGGACTTCTCCCCGGCTCCGGCAGAATGCTGCCACATGCGCAAGCTCGGCCGTTACCTCCTCCTGGAGCGGCTCGGAGCCGGCTCCTTCGCGACGGTCTGGAAGGCCTACGATCCGGAGCTCGACACCGAGGTCGCGGTGAAGGTGCTGGCCGAGAACTGGGCCGCGAACGCCGATGTGCGCGAGCGGTTCCTGGCGGAGGCGAGGCTGCTGCGCCGGATCGCCAGCCCGCGGGTGGTCCGGGTGCACGACGTCGGGGTGCAGGAGGACCGGCCCTACTTCGTCATGGACTACGTACGCGGCGGCACCCTGGCGGACCGGGTCGGGCAGTGCGACCCGGCGGAGGCGCTGCGGCTGGCCGCGGAGGCGGGCTACGCGGTCCAGGTCCTGCACGAGGCGGGCGTGGTGCACCGCGACGTCAAGCCGTCCAACCTGCTGCTCGCCAGCGGCCCCACGCCCGCCGCGGTGCTGGTGGCGGATCTGGGCAGCGCGAAGCTACTGGCCGACGCGTCCGGGCTGACGGTGACCACGGGCACGCCCGCGTACATGGCGCCGGAACAGGCCTTCCAGACCGGCGGGTTCGACGGCAGGGCCGACGTGTACGCGCTGGCCGTCGTGGCCTACGAGCTGCTGACCGGGCAGAAGCCGTTCGGCCCGGGCGGACGCGCCACGGCCCTGATGACCGACCAGCCGACCGCCTCGACGCTGCCGGCGCTCCCGGCCGGAACGGAGCTCCCACCGAACGTCGTCCTGCTGCTGCGGGCCGCGATGTCCGTCGAGCCGGCGGACCGACCGCCGACCGCCCAGGCCTTCGCGGACGCGCTGCTGGCTCCGGTCCCGCCGTCCCAGCCCCCGGTCCCCGTCCGGGAAGGCCCCGGGTGGTTGACCCCGCGCGCGGTCTGTCTGGCGTCGGGCGCGGTGTTCACGGCGGCGACCCTGCTGAGCTGGCTGCAGCGTTGAATCCGGCAGGAACCGGGTGAGCGGCGGCTGGACGAGGGCGAGGCGATGAAGGCGTCAGATCGGCTCGACCCGCCCTGTGTCGGCAGCGGCATCAGTGGACGTCGCGGCAGTGTTCGGCGGCCCGCCGGCCGCCCCCCGACACGGTGGCCGGCGTCTCGAGGGCGGCAGCGGCCGCAGTGTCGGGGATGTTCGCCCGCTGCGCGAGGAAGCGCACCCAGTGCGGCAGAGGAGCCGCAGAGTAACTTGCGTCTTATGCAAGTAACCCCTGATGAGCCGCTATTTCGCCCCTATGGGTGATTGGAGGCGCGCGGCACGCGCCGTGCTCTGGTGAACTTCGGTCGCCGGCTGCCGGTGGCGAGCTCGCTGAGGCGTTGGCCGATCACGGAGACGCCGGGACGGGGCTCCTGCTCGTAGTACCAGGGCTTGCGTCGGCGCAGCAGCTCCTCGCCGTGCTCGGCCCAGGTGAACCCGGGCTTCCGCAGCAGCTTCCGGAAGACCGCGTCGACTGTCTCCGGGTAGGCGGCGGTCAGTCGGCGGATCGGCAGTGGCGCGATCGACTCCTCGCGCAGGTACGTGCGCAGCAGGTCCTGGTGCCGCCGGCGGCCCGCGAGGGCCGGGTCCGCGAAGAGGTCCCGCAGCATCCCGTAGTCCGCGTAGAAGTTGAGCCCGTCGACTTCGTCGTAGACGATGCCGACTGTGTCCGATTCCGCGAGTCCTCGCGGTAGTTCGAAGGCCGGGAAGGCCAGGCCGGGGAGCCGCCTGCCCCGGGCTCGGTCGGGATGCTCGGCCACGGCGGCCTCCTGCCGGTGCCGGTAGTAGGCGTTGAGCCGCTCCTCGGCTTCGGCAGGGGGAAGGACCAGTTCGTCGCCGCCGCAGAACGCGACAAACGCGGCCCGGTCTTCCCTCATCGACTCCCATCCCTGCTCGATCTTCTCTGGGTTGCGGAAGACCAGTTCGGGGTGGCTAGTGGCCAGTTGGAGTGCGGCCCGGGCGATCTCGGTGGCGCTGGACTTCGGGTAGTGCGACATCGCGCCTGAGATCAGCCACGCGCCGTCGGCCGAATGGACGGGCACCAGGCAGGTGTGCAGGAATTCTCCCTTGGACACTCCGCGGAAGGCCGCCCGCCCGACGTTCGAGTACGTGCGGTACTCCAGGTCGTCGATCAGGTTCAGCAGGACGACGGCGTCCCCGTCCTTGCGCCGGATCTCGAAGATGCCCTCGACCGGGTCACGCCAGCCGAGCAGCATCTCCCGGTCGACTTCGGTCAGGTCCCGCCGCCCGGCGACGAACCGGTCCACTACGGTCGAATCATCCGGCAGGCGGTACCGCAGGATGAAGTTGTCAATGATCCGGATCGCCTCGCCCTCGTCCAGCCGCCGCTCAGGGCCTGCCGCCTCCAGCAGGAGGGGAGTCAACCACCGGTCGAAGCGTGCGCCCTGCGCGAAGGCGACCAGCTCCCCCTTCAACTCGGCGCTGCGTTCGATGAGATCGCTGAGCGAGCGCTCATCGATGCCACGATTCGCGTCCTGCATGGCGATCGCCACGTCCTGCCCTTCCATACAAGCCAGTGCCGAAGTGGTGTGTGAGCTGCTTGGTGTCAGCCGGCCCAGTGGCGGTAGGCCTCGACCCACTCGGCGCCGTCCGGGGCAGGTGTCGGCATCGGCAGCTCCAGGATCCCGATCTGCTGTCGGACGGGGCCGCGGGAGCACACTGCGACGATCCGGCCGTCCAACGTGAGGTCGATGCGGCGCACGGTCACCTCTACTCCGAGGACCGTCGTGCTGAACGGCACCGCGAGGTGCTCCTCGATCATGGTGAACAGGCCCGTCAGCTCCTCGTCCTCGCCGTAGGCGTCGACCGTGGCTTCATCGATCATGGCCTCAAGCTCGGCCTTGCCCTGTGCACCCATGGCGCCACGTTAGCGGGAGCGCGGGTGTCGTCATCGCGGGTTGCTCAAAACCTCACCCACCGGAGCGGACGCGTAGGGTCGATGCCATGCGACTGAGCACAGTGATCCTTCCCATCCACCGGTGGGGCGAGGGGCAGAAGATCTGGCGGCGGGCCGAGGAACTCGGGTTCCACGCCGCGTACACCTACGACCACCTGTCGTGGCGATCGTTCCGGGACGAGCCCTGGTTCGGGGCGGTCCCCACGCTGACCGCCGCCGCGACGGCCACCGAGCGGATCCGGCTCGGCACGCTCGTCACCTCGCCGAACTTCCGTCACCCGGTGACGCTCGCGAAGGAGCTGATCACGCTGGACGACGTGTCCGGCGGGCGGCTCACGCTGGGCATCGGGGCCGGCGGTACGGGCTTCGACGCGACGGCGATGGGGCAGGAGGCGTGGTCGCCCAAGGAGCGGGCGTCCCGGTTCGGCGAGTTCCTGCCGCTGCTGGACGAGCTGCTGACCACCGAGGCCACCACCCGCGAGGGCACCTACTACTCCGCGGTCGAGGCCCGGAACATCCCCGGCTGCGTGCAGACCCCGCGGGTGCCGTTCTACGTCGCCGCGACCGGCCCGCGCGGGCTGAAGCTGGCGGCCGAGTACGGGCAGGGCTGGGTGACGTACGGGGACCCGCGCGGCCCGGCGGACGTGCCGGTGGAGCAGGCGCCCGAGGTGATCGCGAAGCAGATCGAGAAGCTGACGGCGGCCTGCGAGGCGCAGGGCCGGGACGTCGCCACGCTGGAGAAGGTGCTGCTCCAGGGCTCGACGGCGGAGAAGCCGCTGGAGTCGGTGGACGCCTTCGTCGACTGGGCCGGGAAGTACCGGGAGCTGGGCATCACCGAGCTGGTGATCCACTGGCCGGTGCCGGACTCGATCTTCGAGAACGACCTCGCCGTCTTCGAGCGGATCGCCACCGAGGGCCTGGCCCAGCTGGGTTGACGCTCGACGCCGGAGTGCCCGCCCGCCGGGCGCTCCGGCCCTCTCGGTGACGTCGGGGCGAGGCGCTAGTCTGTCCGCCGCACCTTTCACCTGATCATGCGTCACAACGGGGGTTCCTTCGTCATGCCTGCAGACATGCCCGCTTCCAGGAGACTGCTCGCCACCGCTCTGGTCGCCGCCGCCGCGTTCGGTCTCGCGGCCTGCGGCCCGGACAACTCGTCGGACCAGGGCGCCGGAAGCGGGTCGAACACCGCGACCGCCGCCCCGACCGCCGTCCCGACCGCCGTCCCGACCGCCACGGCTCCGGCCACCGCCGTCCCGGGCGGCAGCAGCAGGCCGGTCGTCCCGGGCGGCTCCGCGAAGCCCGCGCCGACGGGCACCCCGGGCGCCTCCGGAGAGCCCGAGGGCTTCTGCACCCACGAGCCGCTGCCGGCCGGCCAGAAGTGGATCTACCCGGGGAAGGGCACCACCGCCACGAACCTGGTGTACAAGGACACCAAGGACGTCTGCGGCGTCAACGACGTCGGCTTCGAGCCGGTGGGCGCCGACAAGACCGCCGCCTTCGCGCCGACCGCCAAGGGCCACCTCAGCTCGGTGCTGGCCGCGCCGAAGGACGTCAACCTGGCCGACCTGGTGAAGCACATCAACGAGTGCCTCGCGACCCCGTACAGCGAGAAGGGCTCGTACCCCTGCTCGGCCGGCGACTACAAGGTGGCGATCGACGCCTCCGGCAAGGTCACCGAGCTGTGGGAGCGCGCGCACTCCTGAGCCGCGGAACGAAGGGCGCCGGGCTGCCCACAACCCCTAGGGGGGAGCGGTCCCGGCGTCATACCGCAGCAGCAGACGGCATCGTCATTCCAGCTCATGGTCCTTACCGGAGAAGACGGTTACGTTTGTCGGCGTGTCCACAGCTGTCATCAAGACGGACGGCCTCACCAAGAGGTTCCCCCGGGTCACCGCCCTCGACCAGCTCACCGTCGAGGTGCAGCCGGGGGTGGTCGGGCTGGTCGGGTCCAACGGGGCGGGCAAGTCCACACTGATCAAGATCCTGCTCGGGCTCGCCCCGGCGACCTCCGGCCGGGGCGAGGTCCTCGGCCTGGACATCGCCACCCAGGGCTCCCGGATCCGTGAGCGGGTCGGCTACATGCCCGAGCACGACTGCCTGCCGCCGGACGTCTCCGCCACCGAGTTCGTCGTGCACATGGCCCGGATGGCGGGCCTGCCCGCCACCGCCGCCCGTGAGCGCACCGCGGACACCCTGCGGCACGTCGGCCTGTACGAGGAGCGGTACCGGCCGATGGGCGGGTACTCGACCGGCATGAAGCAGCGGGTCAAGCTCGCCCAGGCACTGGTGCACGACCCGAAGCTGGTGCTGCTGGACGAGCCCACCAACGGCCTCGACCCGGCCGGCCGGGACGAGATGCTGGGCCTGATCCGCCGCGTGCACACCGAGTTCGGCATCTCGGTGCTGGTCACCACCCACCTGCTCGGCGAGCTGGAGCGCACCTGCGACCACCTGGTCGTCATCGACGGCGGCAAGCTGCTGCGCTCCTCCTCCACCGCCTCCTTCACCGAGGCGACGGCCGTCCTCGCGGTCGAGGTGACCGACTTCCCGGAGGAGCGCGGCCGCGTCCCGGAGCGCCACGGCTCCGAACCGGGTGCGGCCGTCCGCGAGCGCCTCGCCGCGGCCGGCGTCGACGCCCAGCCCGAGGGTTCGCACCTGCTGCTGGTCCGGCTCGCGGACGAGTCGACGTACGACACCATCCGCGACACCGTCGCCGAACTGGGCCTCGGCCTGGTCAGGTTGGAGCAGCGCCGGCACCGGGTCGCCGAACTCTTCACCGAGGAGGGGAGCCCGGGCCGGCCCTCCTCGGAGGGCCACAACGACCAGAGCAGCAAGGGAGGTTCGGACCATGTCGCTGCCTCCTGACACCAGGTCCGCCGATACCGGCGTCATCCACGACATCGGCTACCGCGGCTACCAGGGCCCCCGGCTCGGCCGCGGCTACGCGACCCGCTCGCTCTTCACCCAGAGCCTGCGCGCCGCCTACGGCCTCGGCCGCTCCGGCAGGTCCAAGGTGCTGCCGATGCTGGTGCTGGGCGTGGTGACCGTGCCCGCCGTGGTCTTCGTGGCGATCGCGATCACCCTGAAGCGCGAGGAGCTGCCGGTCGAGTACGCGGGCTACCTCGCCAACCTCGGCCTGGTGGTCTCGGTCTTCCTCGCCGCCCAGGCGCCGGTGCTGCTCTCCCGGGACCTGCGCTACCAGACCGTGTCGCTCTACTTCTCCCGCCCGATCACCCGCACCGACTACGTGCGGGCCAAGTTCGCCGCCATGGTCTGCGCCCAACTGCTGCTGATGGCGGCACCGTTGCTGGTGCTGTACCTGGGCGCGCTGCTCGGCGGGATGGACTTCTCGTACAACACCGGGCACTTCCTGTACGGCCTCGCCGCAGCCGTCCTGTACGCCCTGGTGCCGACCTCGGTGGCGCTGGTGATCGCGGCCACCACCCCGCGCCGCGGCTTCGGGGTGGCCGCCATCATGGGCTACCTGGCGATCAGCGCCGCGGTGGCAGCCGTCGCGGTCGGCATCGGCAACCCGAGCACGACCGGCTCCGACCGCGTGCAGTGGACCTCGCTGATCTCGCCCACCGACCTGGTGGAGTCCCTGGTCAACGAGGTGTTCGACCTCGGCACCGGCCTCGACCGCCGACACGCCCCGGGCGGGCTCGGCATCGCGGTGTTCGCACTCGTGGCCGTGGCCCTGGTGGCCGGCTCGTACCGGCTGCTGCTGAGCCGCTACAAGAAGGTTTGAGAGAGGGCGGCATGGCCACCATCAGCATCGACAAGGTCTCCCGCTGGTTCGGGAACGTGGTCGCGGTCAACGACATCACCATGGCCGTCGGCCCCGGCATCACCGGTCTGCTCGGGCCCAACGGCGCGGGCAAGTCCACCCTCATCCACATGATGAGCGGGTTCCTCGCCCCCTCGGGCGGCTCGGTCACCCTGGACGGCGTGCCGATCTGGCGCAACCAGCAGGTGTACCGGCAGATCGGCCTGGTCCCCGAGCGGGAGTCGATGTACGACTACCTGACCGGCTGGGAGTTCGTCCTCGCCAACGCCGAACTGCACGGCCTGCCCCAGCCGGGCGCCGCAGCCCGCCGGGCCCTGGACCTGGTGGAGATGGCCTACGCCAAGGACCGGCGCACCGGGACGTACTCCAAGGGCATGAAGCAGCGGGTCAAGATGGCCTCCGCGCTGGTCCACGACCCGGCCGTGCTGCTGCTGGACGAGCCCTTCAACGGCATGGACCCGCGTCAGCGGCTCCAGCTGATGGACCTGCTGCGCCGCTTCGGCGCGGACGGCCGCACGGTGCTGTTCTCCTCCCACATCCTGGAGGAGGTCGAGCAACTGGCCCGGCACATCGAGGTCGTGGTGGCAGGACGGCACGCCGCCTCGGGCGACTTCCGCAGGATCCGGCGGCTGATGACCGACCGCCCGCACCGCTACCTGGTCCGCTCCAGCGACGACCGCCGGCTCGCCGCCGCGCTGATCGCCGACGGCTCCACCACCGGCATCGAGGTGGACGGGCGGGAACGGGCGCTGCGGATCGAGGCGGTCGACTTCCAGGGCTTCACCACCCTGCTGCCCAGGGTCGCCCGGGAGGCCGGCATCCGGCTGTACACCGTCTCCCCGGCCGACGAGTCGCTGGAGAGCGTCTTCTCGTACCTGGTCTCCGCGTGACCGCGACCGCGACCGTGACCGCGACCGTCGCCGTGACTGTGACCGCGACCGTCGCCGTGACCGCCGTCGCCCACGAAGTTGCCCAGGAAGCTGCCCAGGAAGGGGCCGTCCGACCATGAACCCCACCGTCGCCAGGCTGACCCTGCGCGGGCTGCTGGGCCGCCGTCGCGGCCTCGCGCTGCTGGTGGTCCCCGCCCTGCTGCTGGTCGTCTCCGCCATCGCGAGCGGGTCGACCGCCGACGCGCACGGCCTGACCGTCAAGATCCTCGGCCAGCTCGGCCTCGGCACCCTCGTCCCGATCCTCGGCCTAGTAGTCGGCACCGGGGTCATCGCCACCGAGATCGACGACGGCTCGATCGTCTACCTGCTCGCCAAGCCGCTCCCGCGGTGGCGGATCATCACCACCAAGCTGGCCGTCGCGATCGGCGTCACCTGGCTGTTCTCGGTCGTCCCGACCCTGCTGTCCGGGCTGCTGCTGTACGGCACCCGGGACGGCGTGGTGCTCGGCTACACGGTGGCGGTGCTGGTCGCCGGGGCCGCGTACAGCGCGCTGTTCCTGCTGCTCGGCGTGGCCACCCGGCACGCGGTGGTGGCGGGCCTCGGGTACGCCCTGATCTGGGAGTCGGTGGTCGGCAACTTCGTCGAGGGCGCCCGCACCCTGAGCGTCCAGCAGTGGGGCCGGGCCGTGGCCGAGGCGGTCGCCGGGGACACCGCGATCGGCGCCGACGTCTCCCTCGGGGCGGCCGTCCCGCTGCTGCTGGGGGTCACCGTCGGGGCGACGGTGCTGGCCTCGGTGAAGCTCGCCGGGCTGACCCTGGCCGGCGAGGAGTGAGCCGTAGGGCGGCGAACGTGCGGCAGCGAACGCAACGGCGGCGAACGCAACGGCGGTGAACCGAACGGCGCCCCGGTCCACCGTCGGGTGGTCCGGGGCGCCGTTGCGGTTCCGGCTCCGAAGAGCCTCAGAGCGTCCGGTTGCGGCCCGCGCCCCAGCCGGCCACGCCGACCACCAGGACCAGCACCAGCATCAGCGCCAGGGTGGTCTCCCAGCCGCCGGTCAGCTGGTGCAGCGCACCGGCGCCGACCGGGCCGGCCGCCGCGACCAGGTAGCCGATCGCCTGCGACATCCCGCCCAGCTGGGCGGCGCCGGCCGCACTGCCGGTGCGCAGCACGATGAACGCCAGACCCAGGCCGAGCGAACCGCCCTGGGCCACGCCGAGGACGGCCGCCGAGGCCCACGCGGCGGAGACCGGCGCGACCAGCAGCATCGCGATGCCGAGCCCGTTGAGGGCGGCCATGG
This sequence comes from Kitasatospora sp. NPDC023120, assembly GCF_055560835.1. Classification (NCBI taxonomy): domain Bacteria; kingdom Bacillati; phylum Actinomycetota; class Actinomycetes; order Kitasatosporales; family Streptomycetaceae; genus Kitasatospora; species Kitasatospora sp. NPDC023120. The sequence goes on from NZ_JBVHHY010000018.1 coordinate 68,999, forward strand.
TCACCGCCAGCGCGCGCTGGCTGGTCATCCGACCGGCCATCAGCGGCACCAGGAAGGCGCCGGCCACCTGCACCAGGTTGGAGAAGGCGAAGACCAGGCCGGCCCGCCCGCGGTCCATGCCGTGGTCAGCCAGGATCGTCGGCATCCAGGCCACCAGGGTGTACACCAGCAGCGACGAGACGCCCATGAAGAGGCTGATCTGCCAGGCCAGCGGGGACTTCCAGATGCCCTCGATCGGCTTGCCCGGCACCGCCGCCGCGGCCGACGCGCCCCGCTGCTGACGGTTGCGCAGCACCTGCGGCAGCCAGGCCGCCGCCGCGACCAGCGCGAGCAGCGACCAGGCGCCGAGCGAGGCCTGCCAGCCGCCGCCGAGCGCGTGCTCCAGCGGGACGGAGGTACCGGCGGCGAGGGTCGCGCCGACCAGCATGGTGGTCGAGTAGACGCCGGTCATGGTCGCCGCGCGGTCCGGGAACTCCCGCTTGACCAGGCCCGGCATCGACACGTTCAGCACCGCGATGGCCACGCCGATCACCACGCAGCCCCCGTACAGCGCCGCCACCGAGGGCAGCACCCGCAGCAGCACGCCCGCGCCCAGCACCAGCACCGCGCCCAGGACGACCCGCTCGGCGCCGAACCGGCGGGTCAGCCGGGGGGTGAGCGGGGCGCCGACGCCCTGGAACAGCACCGGCACGGTGGTGATCAGGCCGCTCGCGGTCGCGGAGAGGCCGAAGGTCCGCTGGATCTCGCCGACCATCGGGGAGACCGCGGCCAGGCAGGCGCGCATGTTCAGCGCGACCAGCACGATGCCGGTCAGCAGCAGGAGCGGATGGGCCAGCCGGGCGCGGACGGGGAGCGGGGCAGAAGTGGTGACAACCGGCTGCTGGGCACGGGTGACGGCCATGGGTGTGCTGTTTCTTTCCTGAATGTGCGTGGATGCGGGCGGGAAGGCGGAGGCTCGCGCCGTCCTACTTCCGGGCCGCGATGGCCGCGAGCAGCTGCTCGACGGCCGCGGTCGGGCCGGCGAGCAGCGCACGACACGCCGCCTCGGCCCGGTCCGGGTCACCGCTCTCGATCGCGTCGACCAGCGCCTCGTGGGTGGCCACGACCGCCTCGGGCATGTCGTGGTCGCCGAAGGCGGACGTCATCGACTCGCGCACGGAGGCGCCGAAGTAGCGGTACACCTCGGTCAGCGCGGGGTTGTGCGCAGCCTCGACGACGGCGGTGTGGAACTCCAGGTCGTGCTCGACGGTGGCCTCGCGGCTCGCCCGCTCGGGGTGCGCCGCGAACACCTCGGCCTCACGGGCCAGCGCGGCCCGCATCCGCCGGACGTCCTCGGGGGTGTGCCGCAGCGCGGCCAGCCGGGCGCCCTCGGTCTCCAGCGCGGCGCGGACCTCCAGGACGTCCCGGATGCCGGAGCGCTGGACGCCGCGCAGCACGGCGGCCGGGTCGCTGGTGGAGCGGACGAACGTCCCCTCGCCCTGCCGGGAGACCAGCATTCCGGCGTGCACCAGCACCCGGATCGCCTCCCGCACGGTGTTCCGCCCGACCTGCAGCCGCTCGGCCAGCTCGTGCTCGGTGGGGATGCGCGACCCCACGGGCCACACCCCACCGGCCAACTGCTCCCGCAGCTGGTCGATCGCGGTGTCCACCAGGGATCGCCGCCCGGCCGCCTGCAGGTTGCTGCCGTCGCCGCTCATTCCGGACCTCCCTCTGCCACCCCGCACGCGCCATCACCAGTCGTAGGTCATCCTACAACCCTTGCCCGGTCATCCTACAACTGGCTCGAAAAACAGTACGTGAACACCCGACCACGGTGAATGGCCCGCATCGTCGGCTCGAGCGTGGCCCCGCGCCCCCACCCCGGGCCGCCGAGGCCCGGTCAGCGGGGCGGGTAGAGCTGCTCCAGCACGAGCGCGACGCCGTCCTCGTCGTTGCCGGCGGTGACGGCGTCGGCGACGGCGAGGAGTTCCTCGTGGGCGTTGGCCATGGCGACGCCGTGGGCGGCCCAGCCGAACATCGGGACGTCGTTGGGCATGTCGCCGAAGGCGATGGTGTCGGCGGCGCGCAGGCCCAGGCGGCGGGCGGCGACGGCGAGCCCGGTGGCCTTGGACAGGCCCAGCGGGAGCAGTTCGACCACGCCGGGGCCGGCCATCACGACGCCGACCAGGTCGCCGGCGGCGCGGCGGGCGGCTTCGGCGAGGGCGTCGTCGGTCAGCGCGTGGTGCTGGATGTAGAGCTTGCTGACGGGCGAGCCGAGGAGCTCCCCGCGGTCGACCCGGACGACGGGCAGGTCGGAGCCGATCAGCAGTTCGTAGCCGGGGCCGGCCAGCACCTGGCCGTCGAGGCCGTCCTGGTTGGCGGCGACGGCCAGCGGACCGGTCTCGGCCTCGATCTTCTCGACGGCGAGTGCGGCGAGCCGGCGGTCCAGGGTGAGCGAGGTGAGCAGCTTGTGCGCGCCGGCGTCGTAGACCTGGGCGCCCTGACCGCAGACGGCTATCCCGGTGTAGCCGATCTCGTCGAAGACCGGGCGGGCCCAGACGGCCGAGCGGCCGGTGACGATGATGTGCACCGCGCCCGCGCCGGTGGCCGTGGCCAGGGCGGCGCGGGTGCGCTCGGAGACGGTCTCCTCGCTGGTGAGCAGGGTGCCGTCGAGGTCGGTGGCGACCAGCCGGTAGGGCAGGTCGCCACCGACCCGGTTGCTTTCCGGGGAGACGGGGCTGGGGCTGGTGGTGCTCATGGGCCGGACGTCTCCCGGGAGTTGCGGGTGGTGCGGGTCGTACGGGTCGTGCAGGCGGTACGAGGTCGAAGCGACGACGAACCGGTGCTACTTGACCGGCGGGAGGACGCTCCGCCCGCCGAGGAACGGCCGCAGCGCCTCGGGGACGACGACCGAGCCGTCGGCCTGCTGGTGGTTCTCGAGGATCGCCACGATGGTGCGCGGGACGGCGACCAGGGTGCCGTTCAGGGTGGCGAGCGGGCGGGTCTTGCCCTCCTCGCGCATCCGGATCGACAGTCGGCGGGCCTGGTACTCGGTGGTGTTGGAGGTCGAGGTGACCTCGCGGTACTTGCCCTGGGTGGGGATCCACGCCTCGATGTCGAACTTGCGTGCGGCCGAGGCGCCGAGGTCGCCGGAGGCGACGTCGATGACCCGGTACGGCAGCTCCAGCGCGTTGAGGAAGTCCTTCTCCCACTGGAGCAGGCGGCGGTGCTCGTTCTCCGCGTCCTCGGGGGTGGTGAAGACGAACATCTCCACCTTCTCGAACTGGTGGACGCGGATGATGCCGCGGGTGTCCTTGCCGTAGGTGCCGGCCTCGCGGCGGAAGCAGGACGAGTAGCCGGCGTAGCGCATCGGCAGCTTGTCGGCGTCGAGGATCTCGTCCATGTGGTACGCCGCGAGCGGGACCTCGCTGGTGCCGACGAGGTACCGGTCGTCCTCGGCGAGGTGGTACACGTTCTCGGCGGCCTGACCGAGGAAACCGGTGCCGTCCATGGCGGCCGGGCGGACCAGGGTCGGGGTGATCATCGGGGTGAAACCGGCCGCGGTGGCCTGGGCGATCGCCATGTTGACCAGGGCGAGCTCCAGCAGCGCGCCGACGCCGGTCAGGTAGTAGGAGCGGGCACCGGCGACCTTGGCGCCGCGCTCGGTGTCGATCGCGCCGAGGATCTGGCCGAGCTCGACGTGGTCGCGGGGCTCGAAGCCCTCGGCGGCGAAGTCGCGCGGGGTGCCGATCTCCTCGAGGGTGACGAAGTCCTCCTCGCCGCCGACCGGGGCGGCCGGGTCGATGAGGTTCGCCAGCGAGCGGAGCAGGCGGTCGGCCTCCTCCTTGGCGGCGCTCTGCTCGGCGTCCGCGGCCTTGACCTCGGCGGCCAGTTCCTTGGTGCGCTGCAGCAGGGCGGCCTTCTCGTCGCCCTTGGCCTGGGCGACCTGCTTGCCGAGCACCCGCTGCTCGTTGCGCAGTTCGTCGAAGCGGCTGCCCGAGGACCGGCGCCGCTCGTCGGCGGAGAGGAGGGCGTCGACCAGGTCGACGTCCTCGCCACGGACGCGCTGCGAGGCGCGCACTCGGTCAGGGTCCTCACGGAGCAGGCGAAGGTCAATCACAGGCCCAAGCGTACCGGGCGGTCGTTCCTCCACCGGTACCGGTTTTCCCCTGGGGATAACTGCCCCGATCCTGTGGATAACTTCTGTGGGGAACTCTCCCGCGGCGGGTTATCCACAGGCCTGAGGCCGGGGCTGTGGATCGAAGGGGAAGATCACCCTCCGTGCGACCGAACCAGGGAATTGATGTTTCAAACCTCATTCGACCTTCTCGAGTGAGGGATTGAAGCACTCGGACGGGTGATTTGCTGGCAACCGGGTGACTCTGGTCCGATTAGTCATCTCTGCGACGCAAACCGATGATCCGACCAGTTCTGGGCAATGGCTATACCGGTTTGTCGACTCATCCCCAGGCCTGTGGATAACTCCCGGCTGTGGACAGCGGGGATGCCTGTGGACAGCGGATCCCGGCTCCGGGCGCCCCTGTGGACGACGGGTGCGGTCGCCCGCCCCCGTTCGATCGGCCCGGTCCAAAACGGTCGGAAAAGGTCAGAAAGACGGCAGATGTCGCTCAGATGTCCCCGCGCCCGTCGAGCGCGCGGGAGAGCCAGTCCGCCGCCGAGGTGAAATCCTCGTCCGAGGTCCCCGGGCGCCGGTGGGTGGACTCCTGCTTGTCGGCGCGCGGATAGGAGCCGAGGTAGCGCACCTGCGGGCAGATCCGCTTGAGCCCCATCATCGCCTCGCCCACCCGGCGCTCGGACAGGTGGCCCTCGCAGTCGATCAGGAAGCAGTAGTTGCCCAGGCCTTCGCCGGTCGGCCGGGACTCGATCCGCATCAGGTTGATCCCGCGCACGGCGAACTCCTGCAGCAGCTCCAGCAGCGCGCCCGGGTGGTCGTCCGGCAGCCAGACCACCATCGAGGTCTTGTCCGCGCCGGTCGGCGAGGAGATCCGGCCCGGGCGGCCCACCAGGACGAACCGGGTCGCCGCGCTCTTGGCGTCCGCGATGTCCTTGACCAGCGGGTCCAGCCCGTAGATCGGTGCCGCGAACTCGCCCGCGAACGCCCCGTCGTAGCGGCCCTCGGCGACCAGCCGGGCGCCGTCCGCGTTGGAGGCCGCCGACTCCCAGGTCGCGTCCGGCAGGTTGGCGGCCAGCCAGCGGCGCACCTGCGGCTGGGCCACCGGGTGGCTGGTCACCGTCTTGACCTCGGACAGCTCGGTGCCGGGCCGCACCAGCAGGGCGAAGGCGATCGGCAGCAGCACCTCGCGGTAGATCATCAGCGGGGTGCCGGAGGCCAGTTCGTCGTTGGTCGCGGTGACCGCGCCCTCCACCGAGTTCTCGATCGGCACGAACGCCCCGGCCGCCTCCCCGCTGCGCACCGCGTCCAGCGCGAGCGCCACCGAGGACAGCGGCACCAGCTCCCGGGTCGCCGCCTCGGGCAGGGTGTGCAGCGCCGCCTCGGTGAAGGTGCCGGCCGGGCCGAGGTAGGTGTAGCGGGTGGCCGACATGACGCCTCCGTGGGACTCGGTGCTGCCTGGAACGGACGGTGTGGACGGGATGGTGCCGAGCAGTCACCCTAACGATTCCGCGCTCCCGGCAGGAAAGCTTTCCACCTGCCGGAACCGCCCTGCTGGACGCCGTTGTCGAACGCCTCCGCCGAGCGTCCCCCTGCCGAGCTTTCGGCCGCCGGCGGCTACCCCTCCAGCAGCTGCTGCCCGAGGTAGCCGCCGGCCGGGGCGCTCGGCGGCAGCGCGTACACGCCGCTCGCCTCGTGCCGCAGGAAGCGGGAGAGCCCGTCGCCCCGGGAGAGCTTGCGCTGCACCGGGGTGAAGCCCTGGCGCGGGTCGGCCTGGAAGGCGAGGAAGAGCAGTCCGGCGTCCGGCGAGCCGTCCGGCAGCAGCCCGTCGTGGTACGAGAAGCCGCGCCGCAGCATGGCCGCCCCGCCGTTGGCGGCCGGGGCGGCGACCCGGATGTGCGCGTCGGCGGGGATCGCCAGTGCGCCGTCCGGGCCCTGCGCGGAGAGGTCGACCGGGGTGTGCTCGCCGGCCCCGGCGGGCGCGCCGAGCGGGGCGCCGTCCGCCTTGCGCCGTCCGACCACCCGCTCCTGCCGGTCCACCGGGAGCGCCTCCCAGTGGTCCAGCAGCATCCGGATCCGCCGGAACACCAGGTACGAGCCGCCGGCCAGCCAGGCCGGCTGGTCGCCGCCGGCGGCGCAGAACACCTTGGCGGCGAAGCCCTCCTCGCCCGGCTTGGGGTTGTTGGTGCCGTCGATCTGACCCATCAGGTTGCGGCCGGTCACCGGCCGCGCGGCGGCTCCGGGGGTACGGGCGAAGCCGGCCGACTGCCAGCGCAGCGCCGCCGTGCCGGTGGCCAGCCGCTGCAGCACCCGCAGGGCGTGCACCGCCACCAGCGCGTCGTCGGCGCCGACCTGGACGAACAGGTCGCCGTCGCCGCGGGCCGGGTCGAGCGCGTCGCCGGGGAAGGCGGGCAGCGGTTCGAGCCCGGGCGGGCGGCGGTCGGCGAGCCCGGCCCTGTCGAAGAGCGCGGCGCCGAAGCCGACGGTGAGGGTGAGCGAGCAGGGCCCGGCGTCCAGCGCGACCTGGTTGTCGAACTCCTCGGCCGGCTCCCCGGCGGTCAGCCGCTCGGCCGCCTTCGTCCAGCGCTGCAGCAGGGCGCGCAGCCCGTCCCGGCCGATGCCTTTGGCCAGGTCGAAGGCGGCCAGCTGGACCCGCGCCTGCTGCGGTTCGAGGATCCCGGCCTGGTGCTCGCCGCGGAACGGCACCCGGGCGGTGCCGAGCGCGCCGCCCGCGTCGGCCGCCGCACCGCCGGTGCGGTCCAGGGCGACCGCCCCGGCGACACCCGCCCCGGCGCCGACCAGCAGCCCGGCGCCAGCGGTGCCCAGCAGCGCCCGCCGGGTGAAGCCCCCGGAGCGCTCCTCCGGCACGACCGCGTCCGTCGTCCTACCGTCCGTCGTCCTACCGTCCGTCGTCCTCATGTCGTCCGTCGTCACGTCGTCCACCGCCGTCAGCCGATCTTGAACTGCTGGGTCGGCGTGGTCTGGTCGATGTCGGAGGAGCGGACCTGCACCGACACCACCCAGTTGCCCGCCAGCGGCAGCTGCGCGGTGCCGCTCCAGCGGCCGGTGCCCGCCGCGGTGAGCGCGACCGGCAGCGGGCCGAGGTCGCGGTCCGGCAGGGTGAAGGCGAGCTGCACCTCGGGGACGTCCACCGGCTGTCCGTCCGTGCCGTCCAGCGCGAGCTTCACCTCGTTCGGACCGGTCCGGGCCGGGTTGAGGGTGACGGTCGCGGTGCCCTTGGCGTTCGGCGTCCGGCCCTTGGTGTCGTACGGAAGCTTGAGCTCGACGGTGCGGCCCGGCTCGGTCTGCGGCGCCACCGCGGCCCCGCCGGCGGCCGGCGCGGCCGTCCCGGCCGTGACCTCGCTCGCCACCCGCCCGGGCGGGGAGTTGGTGAGCATCGTGGTGACCACCAGCACCGCCACCGCGACCAGCACCTCGACCAGCACCGAGCGGCGCAGTCCGGCCCGGGTCGGGGTGAGCCCGCGCTCGCGTCCGGCGCTCTCCCGGGCGGCCCGCTGCCGGGCCAGCTGGGCCTGGCGGACCGGGTCCTCGCTGTGCGCCGCGACGCCGACCGGCTCCGGCACCTCGGCCCGCTCGACCTCCGCCGCCTCGGCCGGGGCGGAACGCAGCCGGGCCAGCCAGGAGCGGGAGATCCAGGCGACGCCGAGCATCACGACCACGCAGCCGCTCTTCACCAGCAGCAGTCGCCCGTACTCGGTGCCGGTGAGCGCGCCCCAGCTGCCCAGGCCCCGCCAGGACTGGTAGACCCCGGTCGCGGCCAGCACGGCCACCGAGCCGAAGGCGATCCTGGAGAAGCGGTCCACCACCTCGGCGCCGACGCCCTCGCGCAGCCCGACCAGCAGCGCGGCCAGCCCGCCCAGCCAGAGCGCCATCGCGATCAGGTGCAGGATGCCGAGCGGCAGCGCCAGCCAGACCTGGATGCCCACCGAGGCGTGGTCGGCGCCGACCCAGGTCGCCGCGAGGGCGACCGCCAGCACCAGCCCGGCCACGCCGAGGCCGAGCCGGGCGTCCCGCTGCGGCCGCTCGGCGGCCCGCTGCTCCAGCGCGCGCAGCTCGGCGGCCTCGGCGTCCTCACCCTCGGCGCCGTCGCCGTCGCCGCCGTCCCCGGCGGGCTTCGCCGGGAGCGGCCGGGGCGGCTGCCCCAGCTGCCCGACCAGCAGCGACAGGAACACCCCGCCCGCCGCGAGCAGCAGCAGCCGCGCGGCCAGCGCGGTGCCGATCCGCTCGTCCAGCGTGGCGCGCACCAGCGACAGGTCGAAGGCCTGCCCGACCCCCGAGCCGCGCTCGTACGGGCCGCGCAGCATCAGCACCGCGACGGTCGAGACCAGCAGCGCCGTCCAGCCGGTCATCAGCAGCCGCTGCACCGGGCGCCGGGCGGTTCCGGCCGGCCAGCAGATCAGTACGAAGGCGGCGACGCCGGCCAGCAGCGCGAACGCCGCGTACGCGACGGTGCGCCCGGTGCCGTAGAGGGCGGCGACCAGGCCGTCGGCCTTGGCGCCCTGCAGTGCGGTGGCCGACACCGAGGTGTCCGAGGGCGCGCCGATGGAGAAGGTGAACGCCCCGCCGACCGGGTGGGAGTCGTCCGAGACGGCCCGCCAGGCGACGGTGTAGGTGCCGTTGGCGAGTCCGCCCTTCAGCCCGACCCTGGCGGTGTTGCCCTTGCCGTCGGCGTGCCCCGGGTCGCCGGTGTCGACGGCCTTGCCGGCCGGGTCGAGCACCCGGACGGAGTCCGGGGAGAGCGAGACGGACTCGCTGAAGGTCAGCGTCACCGCCTGCGGGGCGGTGGCGACCACCGAGTTCTGCCGCGGGTCGGTGGAATCCAGGGTGGCGTGGGCGGAGGCCGGTCCGGCGCCCGCGAGCATCAGCGCGAGCAGCGCGCCGAGCACTCCGAGCACCCCGGCGATCCGGCGGTGCGAGGCCTTCTCCAGGCCGGCCGACTGCATGGTGGCGGTCCCCTTAACTCTGGCCGGGGCGGTAGGTGAGCTCCTTGACCGGCACCTTGACCGCAATGGTGCCGGACTTGGCGAAGGTGAGGTCCAGCTCCAGCTCGTCCCCGAGGGCGGGGGCCTTCTGCCAGCCCATGATCATCAGGTGGGTGCCGCCGCGCGCGAACTGCAGCGCGCCGTGCGCGGGCACGTCCAGGGCGTCGACCTGCTCCATGCTCGACGGGGTCGAGCGGTGCATGGTGACCGACTCGGCGCCCGGGCTGGTGACCTTGACCAGCTGGTCCTGCCCGCCGTCGTTGCGGACGGTCAGGTAGCCGGCCGCCATGCCGCCGGCCGGGGGCAGCGGGATGTAGGAGTCGGCGACGCTGAGCCTGGCCGGCCCGCCGGCGGCGCCGTCCTGGCCGTCCGCCCCGCAGGCGGCCAGGATGGCGCCGCCGCCCAGCGCGGTCGCGACGACGGCTCCGAGCAGGGCGGTACGGCGGAAGCGGGTCCCGGTCACGGTCCCGGTCCCGGTCACGCCGCGACCCCCTTGGCGAGCAACGGGAGGTCGTGCTCGTAGGTCTTCTCCTCGGTGCCGCTCATGTAGAGCACGTGTGCCTTGTCGTCCGAGGGGAGGAAGGCCAGCACCTGCGCGCCGTGGGTGGAGGTGACCGTGCCGTCCGCGTTGACCACCGGGTCCTCGATCATGATGCCGAGCGACTTGGCGGCGGTCTTCACCTTGGCCAGGTCGCCGGTGAGGCCTATGAAGTCGCTGCCCATCGAGTCCAGCCAGGTGCGCAGCACCTTGGGGGTGTCGCGCTGCGGGTCGGTGGAGACGAAGACGACGTTGATCTTCTGCCGGTCCTCCGGGGAGAGCGCCTTCATCGCGACGCCGATGTCGCCCATGGTGGTCGGGCAGACGTCCGGGCAGCTGGTGTAGCCGAAGAACAGCAGGGTGGCCTTGCCGTTGGTCTGCTGCCGCAGGTCGTACGGCTGCCCGGAGGTGTCGGTCAGCTGGAGGTCCGGCTTCTCGAAGTTCTTGGCCAGCTTGGTGCCCTGGTACGGGGTGTTCTCCTTCTGCTGGGTGACCTTCGCGGCGGTGGAGCCCCCGCCGGAGGAGCCGCAGGCGGACAGCGTCAGGGCGGCGGCCAGCGCGAGGGCGGCCGCGCCGGCCAGGCGGGTGGTGCGGGCGGTGCGGGACATGCGGGATCCGATCGTGCGCGGTGGACCGCCGGCGGTCCGTACCCGTGGCTCGGGTACGGACCGCCGGCGCTGGGGTCAGGAGGCGGAGCCGGTGTTCTTGCGGCGCAGGCCGAGCACGCCGACGGCGGTGCCGATCACGCCGACCACGATGCCGACCACGCCGAGGGTGCGGGCGGTGGAGTCGCTCGCCTTGCTGCCGCCGTCGGAGGAGGCGGCGTGGTCCGAGCTGTCCCCGTGGGCGTCGGCGGCCGGGGAGGCGGAGACGCCGTGGCTGTCGCCGTGTCCGTCGCCGCCCTCGGCCTTGGTGAGCTTCAGGACGGGCGCGGGCTTGGCCGGCTCGGGCTGGCCCTCCTTGGACTCGTCGATCCAGCGGACGACGTCGCCGTTGTCGTAGGTCTGCAGCGCCTTGAAGACCAGGCTGTCCGCGTCGGTCGGCAGCGGGCCGAGCGAGACCCGGAACTCCTGGAACTGGCCGGGGGCGATCTTGGTGCCGGCGTCGGCGGTCCAGGTGATCTTGGAGACGGCCTCGTTGACGTCGTTGCCGTGCACCTTGATCGGCTTGTCCAGCTTCGACTTCTCGACGGTGGCGGTCCAGCCCGGCAGCGGCAGGGTCCGGACCGAGGCCAGCGGGTGGTCCAGCGGGAGGTTGACCTCCAGCTTCACCGTGCTCGCGGCGTCGCTCTCGTTCGGCACCCGGAAGTCGACGGCCGTGTAACCGCCCTGCGGGGCCGCACCCGGGTTCACGGTGACGTGCGCGAAGGCGGGGCCGGCCAGCGCCACCACGGAGGCGGCGGCGGTCAGGGCGACGGCGGCGAGACGGCGGGCGGGAAGGGAACGCATGATGAGGGGTCTCCGATCGGAGTCGGCGGCAGGCCGGGACCGGGCAGCGGGATTCGAGCCGCGCCTCGGTGGTGCCTCGGTGGTGCCGCGCGTGGGGACGTGTGGGGGCAGGGCCTCGGAGCCGGACCCGGTGGTCGGGGAACGGCCCGGACGGTGCGCACACCCGCGCCCGGGTACGGCCCGCAGGCCGTCAGGGGACGCGGATCAGTACGCGAAGGCCCCGCGCGGCGGCCCGCGCCGCACCACGCTGTGCCGCAGCACCGCACCCGCCGGGAGCGGACTCTCCCCGCCCCTGGCACCGAACCGGCGGACCGGGCCGGCCACGCCGAACAGACCGCGCAGCACCGCCGCCACCAGCGCGAACGCCGACCGCAGCGGCGCCGCCCAGTGCTCCCGGGCCGCCGACGCGGCCACCCGCAGCAGCCGCCACAGCGCCGCCTCGCCGCGCCGCAGCCACCAGCCCGCCACCAGCGCGGCGGCCAGGTGCCCGGCCAGCATCGACGGCGTCATCCCGAACACGCCGCCCTGCCACCAGGGCGCGACGGCGTACGCGTTCGGGTCCAGGCCCGCCGAGGAGACCAGCTGCTCCGCGGACGGGTGGCCGGGCAGGCCGATCAGCGTGCCCGGGCGGGCCTCGTTGCAGATCAGCCGACCGGCCACCTGCGGCAGGGTCAGCGGACCGGAGCCGCCGTGGTGCATGCCGGCCATGGCACCCGGGCCGTGGCCGTTGAAGCTGTGGAAGAGGCAGTGCAGTCCGAGCTGCCCGGCGCCCAGTGCCCCGGCGATGCCCGCCAGCGAACGCTCCCGTCCACCGCCGGCCGCCGCGAGCGCCAGCACCGCGAGGAATCCCGCCGCCAGCGCGGTCGGCGCCACCGTCCCGCCACCGGCCAGCGCGTGCCCGGCGGCCGCTATCAGCGTGCAGACCAGCGCGAACGGGACGGCCCGGGCAAGCCGCAGGTCCCAGGCGGCGGCCCGCACCGGCTGGGCCGGTCCTGGGGCGCCCGGGATCGGGGCGGCGGTGAGGGCAGTCATGGCCGGGCCATCCTCTCATTGCGTACGCGGCCGACACGGGCAGGGTGGGAAATCCCTACGAATGCCCCTTTCGGCGGCGGCGTGCACCACCGGGTGCGCGCCGCCCGGCACAGACCCCGTCCCCCAGTCCATCCGCCGAACGGGCGGTAGCGGCCCCCGGGCACGGTTCACCGCCGAATCGCCCGGAGATACCTAGTTGTATGTGGAGCCGCAGCCAGGAGGGACCTCCCGTGGACATCTGGTGGACTCTGCACCTCAAGCGCGACCCGGCCAGCGTCCCGCTGGCCCGGCGCATCCTGCTCGGCGCCATGGCGACCGCGGGCGTCGACCCGCAGATCGCCGACGACCTCGGCGTCGCCCTGAGCGAGGCCTGCGCCAACGCCGTCGAGCACGGCGCCACCGGGCGGCCCGACGACGGCTTCCAGGTGTCCGCGTCGATCAGCGGCGACCGGCTGCGGATCGAGGTCACCGACTCCGGCCCGGGCCTGCCCGCCCCCACCGCCCCGCCGGTCCGGCGCCCGGCCGCCGCCACCCCGACCCGTCAGGCACCGGCCGGCCGGGGGCCCCGCCGCTCCCGCCGCGGCCGCGCCACCGTCCCGGCCCGCGTCCTCACCGCCCACCGCCCCCGCCGCGACGACCACCCGTACGACACCCACGTCCTCCCCTGTCGCCCCACGGCACCCACCCTCCGCCCGGTCGACCTCGACACCCTTCCCGACCTCACCGCCGAATCCGGCCGCGGCCTCTTCCTCATCCACGCCCTCACCGACCACGTCCAGCTCCGCAACCACCCCCTGCGCGGGGCGATCGTGAGCTTCGACAAGATCCTCAAGTGGCAGGACGGCGCCCTCCTGCGCGCCGCGTCCTGAGGCGGAGTGGGGCCTCTCCGCCCGGGATCCGCTCCGGTTGCCGGGGGTGGGGGCGGGTCGGACGATGGGGGGCATGATGCACCAGATGCGAGCCGAGTACGGCGCCGGCGGCGCGGCCGAGGGGGTGCGGCTGTGGCACGTGGTCCGGGGGGAGGCGAACGTGGCGATGTGCGGGCGGGAGCTCGATCCGCAGTCGCCGGTGCGGTCGGCGGTGGACTGGGGGAAGACCCCGGAACTGTGCTGCCACACCTGCGGGGCGTACTTCCTGCGCGAGGCGCCGTACCTGGCGGCCGAGCACCCGTAAGCCCGGGCTACGGTGCTCGGCATGGATGAACCTCTCCTCCGGCCGCGGTCGTTGACCCGCGAGGCCGCCGGACTGCGGGCCGGGGAGCCGGGGCTGCCCGAGCACGTGGACCGCTTCTGCGCGCTGGTCGAGCGGGTGGACCCGCTGATCCACGCGTTCGTGCCGGAGCCCGGTCGGCACGACCGGCTGCGGGCGGCGGCACGGGAGTCGGCCGCGCGGTACCCGGAGCCGGACGGGCGGCCGCCGCTGTACGGGGTGATGGTCGGGGTCAAGGACATCGTGCACGTGGACGGGCTGCCCACGCACGGCGGGTCGGCGCTGCCGCCCGGGGTGCTGGCCGGGCCGCAGGCCGCGGTGGTGGACCGGCTGCGCGCGGCGGGGGCGCTGGTCGCGGGCAAGACGGTGACCGCCGAGTTCGCCGCGAGCGCCCCGGGCCCGACCCGCAATCCGCACCACCCGGGGCACACCCCGGGCGGCTCCAGCAGCGGTTCGGCGGCGGCGGTCGCGGCGGGGCTGGTGTCGCTGTCGGTCGGCACCCAGACGGTCGGCTCGGTGGTCCGCCCGGCCGCGTACTGCGGGGTGGTGGGCTTCCGGCCTACGTACGGGCGGATCCCGTTCGACGGCGTGATCCCGAACGCGCCGAGCTTCGACACCCTCGGGGTGTTCACCGCCGACCTGGCGGGCGCCGCGCTGGCGGCCCCGCTGCTCTGCGACGACTGGCGTCCGGTGCCGCAGGCCCCCGCGCCCGTGCTCGGCGTGCCGGACGGGACGTACCTGCGGCATGCCGGGCCGGCCGCGCTGCGCGCCTACGAGGAGCAGCTGGAGCGGCTGGCGAGGGCCGGGCTGACGGTGCGCCGGGTCGAGCTGTTCCCCGACTTCGCCGAGGTCAGACGACAGTTGCAGACCGTCAACCGCTTCGAGCTGGCCCGCAGCCACGCCGACTGGTTCGCCCGGTTCGGCGGCCTCTACCGGCCGGAGACGGTGGCGAGCATCCGGGTCGGCCAGGGCATCGCCCCCGAGGACCGGTCGGCCGCGCTGCGGTTCCGGGAGCGGCTGCGCGAGCGGGTGGCCGAGGCGGGCGCGGCGGCCGGGGTGGACCTGTGGCTGGCGCCTTCGGCGACCGGCGGTGCGCCGGAGGGCCTGCACAGCACCGGGGACGCGGTGATGTCGCTGCCGTGGAGCTTCCTCGGGCGCCCGGCCCTGAGCTTGCCGGCCGGGCGGACCCAGGACGGGCTGCCGCTGGGCCTCCAGGTGGTCGGCGCGGAGGGCGGCGACGAACGGCTGCTGGCCCAAGCCGCCGTGCTGGAGCGGGAGTCGACGGAACGTTAGGCGAGTGCCCGGTCGATGGCCTCGGCGCGCAGCAGGCGCAGCCGGAGGCGGCCGGCCGCGGCTGTCCTGGTCGCGGTGACCGAGGCGGTCCCGGACACCCCGCAGGCCCGGGCGCCGGGCAGCGCATTCCGCCCGGGCCTGCCCGCCCGGTGACGGTACGGGCCGGTTCGAGCGCGTCCTGGCGCTGCTCGGCCGCGATCCCGCCTGGAAGGGGTGACCGCGGGCTCAGGACCGGTCGCGCTGCTCGTCGGGGAAACGCGGTCCGCCGATCATGTAGAACAGCGCGGCGATCGGAAAGCCGATCGAGGCGGCCACCACCACGATGAACTGCCAGAACATCTTCCGCTCCTCGTCAGTCGCGGGCCGTCCGGACACCCGAAGGTGATCCCAAACCTGGCCCGCCCCGATTGGCCGAATTGTCCGGTCACTGTCCGACGGTATGGCCGAATCGCCCCGGCTGCCACCGGGCGCCGGGCCCCGGCCCGCGCCACACCGGCGCAGGGGTCTGGGCGCGGGCCCGGGGCGGCGGCCACACTGTCGGGATGCAGCTACAGCTCGCAGGGGAAGCACGACGGCCCGACCGGGAGAGCGAGGACTTCGTGGCGGCCTCGCCGGAGGCGCTGGTCCTGCTGGACGGCGCGAGTTCGCCGGCCGGCCTGGACTCCGGGTGCCGGCACGGAACGGCCTGGTACGTGCGCAGACTGGGCGTGCACCTGCTCGCCCGGCTCACCGACCGGGCGGACCGCTCGATCGCCGAGTGCCTGGCCGACGCCATCGTGGAGACGGCCGCGCTGCACGGCGGCCGGTGCGACCTGGCCCATCCCAACACGCCCGCCGCGATGGTGGTCGCCGCCCGGCGGCACGGCGAGGCGCTGGAGTACCTGGTGCTCGGCGACTCGCTGCTGGTGCTGGAGTTCAAGGACGGCCCGCCGAAGGTGATCGGGGACAACCAGCGCTTCCCCGGCGGCGAGGGGCTGCGCCGCCAGGTCTGGTCGACCGTCCCCGGCTCGGCCGAGCGGGCGGCGCTGCACCTGGAGTACGCGCTGGCCGTCCGTGCCGCCCGCAACCGGGGCAACGGCCCGTGGATCGCGGCCGCCAGCCCGCGCGCGGCCGAGCACGCCGAGACCGGCTTCGTCCGGCTCGACCGGCTGCACGCGCTGGCCGCCCTCACCGACGGCGCCTCGCGCTTCACCGAGCGCTTCGGGCTGGGTAGTTGGGGCGACGTGCTGCGGCTGCTCGCCGAGTCGGGCCCGGGCGAGCTGATCGCCCAGGTCCGCGCGGTTGAGCGGACGGACGCCGCCTGCGAGCGCTGGCCGCGCGGCAAGGCGCACGACGACGCCTCGGCGGTGTACGCGCTGCTGTAGCGGCGGGCGTACGGCGGCGGGGGCGGTCGGCAGGCGGGACCTGCCGGCCGCCCCCGCCGCTGTCGGGGTCCGGACCTACTTGCCGGAGGCCGGGACGGTGCCCAGGCGGCCGGCCTGGAAGTCCTCCATGGCCTGCTGGAGCTCGCGGTGGCTGTTCATCACGAACGGCCCGTACCAGGCGACCGGCTCGCGGATCGGCAGTCCGCCGAGCAGCACGATTTCGAAGTTGGTGCTGCGGGAGTCCTGGTTCTCGTCGGCGCGGATGGTGATCGAGTCGCCGTCGCCGAACAGGACCGCCTGGCCCATGCCGAACGGGCGGCGCTCCTGGCCGGCCGAGCCCTTGCCCGCCAGACCGTACGCGAGGGCGTTGAAGTCGGGGCGCCAGGGCAGGGTGACCTGGGCGCCCGGGTTGATCGACGCGTGGATCATGGTGATCGGGGTGTGGGTGGCACCGGGACCCTGGTGGCCGTCGATCTCGCCGGCGATCACCCGCAGCAGGGCGCCGCCGTCCTCGGTGCTGAGGAGCTTGACGCTGCCGCCGCGGATGTCCTGGTACTTCGGGGCGATCATCTTGTCCGAGGCGGGCAGGTTCACCCACAGCTGGAGGCCGTGGAAGAGGCCGCCGGACATCACCAGCGACTCCGGCGGGGTCTCGATGTGCAGCAGGCCCGAGCCGGCCGTCATCCACTGGGTGTCGCCGTCGGTGATGACGCCACCGCCGCCGTGCGAGTCCTGGTGGACGAACGTTCCGTCGATGATGTAGGTGACGGTCTCGAAGCCGCGGTGCGGGTGCCAGGGGGTCCCCTTGGGCTCGCCGGCCGCGTAGTCCACCTCGCCCATCTGGTCCATCATGATGAACGGGTCGAGGTGCTTGGTGTCGATCTTGGCGAAGGCGCGGCGGACGGGGAAGCCCTCGCCCTCGTAGCCCTCGGGGGCGGTGACCACGGTGAGGACCGGGCGGGCGCTCGTGACGGCGGCGTCCGGCGTGGTGACGCGCGGGAGGGTCAGCGGGTTGTCGACGGTCACGGCGGGCATGTCGGCCTCCTTCGAGGGGGGTTCTTCGGCCTACGTCCACGAGGATAGTTCAATTCTCAACAACAGGCAAGTTGAAAATTGAACTATATGGTGACGGAGGAGCGGCGCTCCTCCCTCCCCGGTGGGTCGGTCGTCAGCCGTACATGCGGCGCATGGTGAAGTCGACCATCTGCTCGACCGCCTTGGCGTCGAACACCATCCGGTGCTCGCCCTCCATGTCCAGCGCGAAGCCGTAGCCGGTCGGCAGCAGGTCCAGGACCTCGGCGCCGGTGACGGTGAAGTGCTTGGAGTCCTTGCCGGCGTAGCGGCGCAGCTCCTTCAGCGAGCTGAACATCGGGATCACCGGCGTCGGGGTGTTGTGCAGCGCCAGGAAGCCGGGGCGCTCGCCGCGCGGGCAGTGCACCTTCGAGGTGATGAAGATGGCCTGGAAGTCCTCGACCGCCATCGAGCCGGTGGTGAAGGCGCGCACGGCGTCCGCCAGCGAGGGCGGGGAGGGCTCGGGATAGAGCGACTGCTGGTTCGCCTGCGACTGCGCGCCGTAGGCGTCGGGTCCGGGCATGCCGTTCATGCCCGGCTGCGGTCCCGCCTGCTGCTGGTAGGGGTCGCCCGGGTATGCGTTCTGGTCATATCCGTACACACGGACAGGCTAGCGGGAGCGCACCCGCCCGCGCTGGCATCGATCCTGACAAGGAGTGGTGGCCCGGACTGTGGGACGTGACCACGTTCATAGCGGATTCCCGGTCGAGGGCTTGCCCAAGTTACCGCTGGGTAGCATCATGATGCCTACTGGTGGGTACGGGACGCCCGAACGCGGCGGTCTCCCGGAAGCGACGAACCGGAGAAAACGGCCATGGGTCACTACAAGTCCAACCTGCGGGACGTGGAGTTCAACCTCTTCGAGGTGTTCGGTCGCGAGCAGGTCTACGGCACCGGACCGTTCGCGGACATGGACGTCGAGACCGCGAAGAACATCCTCAGCGAGATCGCGCGTCTGGCCGAGAACGACCTTGCCGCCTCCTTCGCCGACACCGACCGCAACCCGCCGGTCTTCGACCCGGAGACCAACACCGCGCCGATCCCGGCCTCCTTCAAGAAGAGCTACCAGACCTTCATGGATGCCGAGTGGTGGCGTCTGGGCATCCCGGAGTCGATCGGCGGCCAGGTCACCCCGAACTCGCTGATCTGGGCCTTCGCCGAGCAGATCCTGGGCTCGAACCCCGCCATCTGGATGTACTCCTCCGGCCCGGCCTTCGCCGGCGTCATCGCCGAGGAGGGCACCGAGGCGCAGCTCGAGGTCGCCAAGCGGATGACCGACCGCCTGTGGGGCTCCACCATGGTCCTCACCGAGCCCGACGCGGGCTCCGACGTGGGCGCCGGCCGCACCAAGGCGATCCAGCAGGAGGACGGCTCCTGGCACATCGAGGGTGTGAAGCGCTTCATCACCTCGGGCGAGCACGACATGTCCGAGAACATCATCCACATGGTGCTGGCCCGCCCCGAGGGCGGTAAGCCGGGCACCAAGGGCCTGGGCCTCTTCATCGTCCCGAAGTTCGACTTCGACTGGGAGACCGGCGAGCTCGGCGAGCGCAACGGCGTCTACGCCACCAACGTCGAGCACAAGATGGGCCTCAAGGCCTCGAACACCTGCGAGATGACCTTCGGCGCCAAGCACCCGGCCAAGGGCTGGCTGCTCGGCGAGAAGGTCGACGGCATCCGCCAGATGTTCAAGATCATCGAGTTCGCCCGCATGATGGTCGGCACGAAGGCCATCGCCACCCTCTCCACCGGCTACCTGAACGCCCTGGAGTACGCCAAGGAGCGCGTGCAGGGCGCCGACATCTCGCAGTTCCTGGACAAGACCGCCCCGCGCGTCACCATCACCCACCACCCGGACGTGCGCCGCTCGCTGCTGACCCAGAAGGCCTACGCCGAGGGCATGCGCGCGCTGGTCCTGTTCACCGCGTCCACCCAGGACGACATGATGGCCGCCAAGCTGCGCGGCGAGCACGACGAGGCCGCCGAGCGCCTGAACGACCTGCTCCTGCCGATCGTCAAGGGCTACGGCTCGGAGAAGTCCTACGAGCAGCTCGCCCAGTCCCTGCAGACCTTCGGTGGCTCCGGCTACCTGCAGGAGTACCCGATCGAGCAGTACATCCGCGACGCCAAGATCGACACCCTGTACGAGGGCACCACCGCCATCCAGGGCCAGGACTTCTTCTTCCGCAAGATCGTCAAGGACGGCGGCCAGGCGCTCACCGCGCTGAACGAGCAGATCCAGAAGTTCATCGGCTCCGCCGCCGGCGGCGACGCCCTGGCCGCCGAGCGCGACCTGCTCGCCAAGGCCGCGGGCGACCTCGAGGCCATCGTCGGCAAGCTGATCGCCGACCTGACCTCGGTCGAGCAGGACGTCAAGAACATGTACAAGGTGGGTCTCAACACCACCCGCCTGCTGATGGTCTCCGGCGACGTCGTGGTCGGCTGGCTGCTGCTGCGTCAGGCCGCGGTGGCCCTGGCCAAGCTCGAGGCCGGCGCCTCGGAGAAGGACGTCCCCTTCTACCAGGGCAAGGTCGCGGCGGCCCGCTTCTTCGCCAAGAACATCCTCCCGACCGTCACGCCGCAGCGCGTGATCGCCGAGGGCATCGACAACGAGATCATGGAGCTGGCGGAGGAGGCCTTCTAGGCCCTCCCGCCCGCCCGTCACCCACCGCCACCCTTCCTGGGGCGCGCTGCGCGTGACACCTCTTTGACTGCCTGACGAAACCCTCACACCGAAGGGCCCGGCTGCCACCGGGCCCTTCGGTGTTTCCTCCGTCTGTCGCGGCCGGTCCACGGCCGTGTCCGGGGCGAGAGGTTCCGAATGCCCTGTCCGTGTACGGGCATATGCTCAAGGTGCGAAGCCGACTCCCCATCCGGCTTCGGCCCTCCCTCGACCCAGGAGCAGTATGTCGACCGCCGCCCGCCAGGCTTTCTTCGACCGGACGCACAGCGACGACCTGATCGCGTTCCTCGGTACCTCGCCGTCCCCGTACCACGCGGTCGCGAGCGCCGCGGAGCGGCTGGAGAAGGCGGGCTTCCGGCAGGTCGCCGAGACGGACGCCTGGGACGGCGCCGCCGGCGGGCGGTACCTGATCCGGGGCGGCGCGCTGATCGCCTGGTACCTGCCGGAGGGCGCGGGCCCCGAGACCCCGTTCCGGATCGTCGGCACCCACACCGACTCGCCCAACCTGCGGGTCAAGCCGCTGCCGGACACCGGCTCGGCCGGCTGGCGGCAGGTCGCGGTGGAGATCTACGGCGGTGTCCCGCTGAATACTTGGCTGGACCGGGACCTCGGCATCTCCGGCAGACTCGCGCTCAAGGACGGCACCGCCCGGCTGGTCCAGCTGGACGAGCCGCTGCTGCGCGTGCCGCAGCTCGCCATCCACCTGGACCGCCAGGTCAACGACGGCATGAAGCTCGACAAGCAGCGCCACCTCACCCCGATCTGGGGCCTCGGCCCGGTCGACGAGGGCGGGCTGATCTCCTACGTCGCCGAGCGGGCCGGCCTGGACGCCGCCGACGTGGTCGGCTGGGACCTCATGACGCACGACGTCCAGCCCGCCTCCTACCTGGGCCGGGACCGCGAGCTGCTGGCCGGCCCGCGCCTGGACAACCTGCTCTCGGTGCACGCGGCCACCGCCGCGCTCGCCGCCGTCGCCTCGGCCGAGGGTGCCGCCGAGCTGCCGTACATCCCGGTGCTGGCCGCCTTCGACCACGAGGAGACCGGCAGCGAGTCCGACACCGGTGCGCAGAGCCCGCTGCTCGGCAACGTCCTGGACCGCACGATCCACGCGCGCGGCGGCAACCCGGAGGACCGTGCACGGGCGCTCGCCGGCACCGTCTGCCTCTCCTCGGACATGGGCCACGCCGTCCACCCCAACTACACCGAGCGGCACGAGCCCGGCCACCGCCCGGTGCCGAACGGCGGCCCGATCCTCAAGGTCAACGTCAACAACCGCTACGCGACGGACGGCCTCGGCCGGGCCGTGTTCGCGGCCGCCTGCGAGAAGGCGGGCGTGCCGTGGCAGACCTTCGTCTCCAACAACGCGATGCCCTGCGGTACGACGATCGGCCCGATCACGGCGGCGCGACTGGGCATCAGGACGGTGGACTGCGGCATCGCGGCGCTGTCCATGCACTCGGCGCGCGAGCTGTGCGGCGCGGAGGACCCGTACCTGCTGGCGAGCGCGATCAAGGCGTTCCTGGAGGGCTGATCAAGCTCCGACACGACGGGGCCCGGCGGACACGATCGGTCGTCCGCCGGGCCCCGTCGCATCGGAAGGGCTGCCGCGAGGGCTACTCCATGCCGGCCAGGACCAGCGGGAGGCGGCGGGCGCCGTCGGCGACCAGCTTCACCGGGACGCCCCAGTCCTGCTGGTGCACGTGGCAGGCCGGGTACTCGATCTCCGGGTCGTCGTCGCAGGAGGCCGCCATCGCGGAGACGTGCAGCACGCCCTCGGCGATCCCGTCGGAGAGCACCAGCTCGCGGGAGAGGTCGCTGTCCGCGCCCGCGCCGGAGACCAGCAGCTCGGGCGGGGTCGCGCTGACCAGCAGCCGGGTGGACGGGCCGTAGCGCTCGTCCAGCTTCTGGCCGCTCGGCGCGGAGAAGACCACGTCCAGCCGGAAGGCGCCCGGCGCGACCTCGGTGGCCGCGCGCTGGGTGCGGTGCGCCACCGACTCGACCCGCACCGCCTCCTCCGGCAGCCGCAGCCTGGTCAGCCGGTGCCGGGCCGACTCGACCACCACGATGTCGCCGTCCACCAGCACCGCGCCGGAGGGCTCGCGCAGGTCGGTGGCCAGCGTGCTGACCTCGCCGGTCGCCGGGTCGTAGCGGCGCAGCGCGTGGTTGTAGGTGTCGCTGACGGCCACCGAGCCGTCCGGCAGCACGGTGACGCCCAGCGCGTGCTGGAGCAGCGCCTGGTCGGCCGCGCCGTCGCGGTGGCCGAAGTCGAACAGGCCGGTGCCGACGGCGGTTTCGACCGTCCCTGTTTCACGTGAAACCCAACGCAGCGCCGAGGTCTCGGAGTCGGCGACCCAGAGCCGCTCGCCGTCCGCGGAGACCGCGAGGCCGGACGGCTGGGCGAACCAGGCCTCGGCGGCGGGCCCGTCCACCAGGCCCTCGTTGGTGGTGCCGGCCGCGACGCCGACCGTGCCGGCCGCCGGGTCGTACGCCCACAGCTGGTGCACGCCCGCCATCGCGATCCACACCCGGCCGTCGAACCAGGCGACGTCCCACGGCGAGGAGAGGTCCACCTCGCGGGCCGGGCCCTCGGTGGCCGAGCCCTGCCACCACTGGCGGCCGGTGCCGGCCAGCGTGGTCACGCTGCCGTCGGCCAGCCGCAGGCCGCGCAGGGCGTGGTTGACGGTGTCGGCGACGACCACGTCGTACGCCGAGCCCTCGGGGAGCAGCGCGAGGCCCTGCGGCTCGCTGAACCGGGGGCTGGTGCCGTCCACCAGGCCGCGCTGCCCGTCGCCGATCCGGCGCACCACCGTGTCGCCGTCCTCGGCCAGTTCGACCAGCGAGTGGTGGCCGGAGTCGGCGACCAGGAAGTTGCCGTTCGGCAGCCGGACGGCCTTGCCGGGGAACTTGAGGTCCCCGGCGGTCGGCTCCGGCGCCACGTACGGGCCGTCGCCGCGGCGCAGCGTGCCCTTCGCGGCGTGCTGGGCCTCCAGCTCCTCGACCAGCCGGGCGATCGCGTGGGCGTGGCCCTCACCGGCGTGCTGGGCGACCACGTAGCCCTCCGGGTCGATCACCACCAGCGTCGGCCAGGCCCGGACGGCGTACTGCTTCCAGGTGGCCAGCGCCGGGTCGTCCAGCACCGGGTGGTGCACCTCGTAGCGGGCGACCGCGTCCACCACGGCCTGGTGGTCGGCCTCGTGGACGAACTTCGGCGAGTGCACGCCGACGATCACCACGGTGTCGCGGTGCTTCTCCTCCAGCTCCCGCAGCTCGTCCAGGACGTGCAGACAGTTGATGCAGCAGAAGGTCCAGAAGTCTAGTACCAAAATGCGACCTCGGAGGTCGGCAAGGGTCAGATTCTTGCCGCCGGTGTTGAGCCATCCACCGGCGCCGACCAGTTCAGGGGCGCGGACACGTGCACGAGAAGCCATGCCCCAATCAAACCCCACCTCGGGTGTCCGCATTCCGGGCGTCTGGCCGTTGTGGCAGGGCGGCAGCGGGTGATTGCCGCCGGATGTGCGGCACAAGCGGAGTCCCGTCCATGCGCCACGGGGGCGACGCACGAACGGGGGCCGGTCTCAGGGAGGTCGGCGCCGCTGCAAGGGGCACGGCGGGGGCGTCTCGCTGGTGGCGCTGAAGGTCCGGGGACACGACACAGCGGCCACGGATCGGAGCTGCTTGCCCGGGGTCCAGTAGGTCCAGATCACGTCATGCGGGAAGGTGTCGAGAAAGGTCCGGGCGTGGTCCAGCCGGACGGCCGGGTCAAGGTCGGTCTCCAGCGCGGGAGCGTCGGCGAGCTGCTTGCCCAACCACTCCAGCACTTCGATCGGGTCGTCGGTCGTGACCTTGATCTGTTCCGCCGATTTGGCAAGCCAGTGCATAACTTCAAGCGGTGGAACGGGACTTGTCCACACCGGCCGCATGCCGTTCTGCGCCTCGGGGGGCCGCCGCTCCTTGTCGTCGGGGCGCTTGCTGCCCGTCCATGTGTAGCCGTGCCAGTGCAGTCCGGGCCTTACCCAGTGATCCATGCGTGCCTACCCTGGTCAGGGGCGGGCCCTCGCTCTCAGCTGCAATGAGAACGAGGGTCCGCCTGTCTGCTGTGTGCGTCAGACAGCCGTGTCGAAGCGGGCCGGGTCGATGCCCGCGTTCTCCAACTCGGCCGTGCTGAACCTCAACTCCAGGCCGGGGCGCTTGGTGTCGCCCATGACCCACAGACCGCCCGCCACGCCGGGCACCTCCTTCAGCGTCGGGCACGTCTCGTGCTCCGACTGCTGGTTACCGCCGCACGCCTTGTAGGCGGTCAGCTCCGGCGGGATCTCGATCTCGTACAGGTCGCTCACGGTGGTGCCTCCTGTTCGATCCAGCGGGGAAGCCGTCCCCGCGCGGTGATGCACCCGCACCGGCCGGAGTCGCTGACGGCCGAGACGGGGGTCTGTGGAGGCCCGTACGGGCCGCTCTACGCCAACAGGGGCAACCAGATGGGAGTAGGTCGCCACGGGCGCACTGCTGGCTTGCCACGAGTCCACCGGAGTGACAGGGGCCTCAGCGCCGATACCGGCGGTTGGCATCCCTCACTCGGGCCAGCAGGGCCGCCCGGCGCCGATACTCGCCCGGCGTCAGCGGCTGGTCGGTGTGGTCGTCCGGGGGCAATAGGGGACGCTCCTCCGGAGCCTCGGCCGGCTCGGCCAGCGCGCGGGTGCTCATGCGGTCAACTCTCTACGTACGACGTAGAGTCCATCGCTTGGCAGCGCCGGCTGCACGCCGGATTCGGTGAGCACGCGGGCCATGAACTGCCGGGAATCGCCGCCAAGGAGTCGGCCGGTCAGGCGGGCGTATTCCGTGAGCGCGTCGGCCAGCGCGCGGGCCGTGTGGGCGCTACAGCCGCCGATGTGGACGTGAGCGCCGTCGGGCAGGCCGCTGGCCGCGTAGACCGGCGAGAGGCTGATCAGCGGCGGCAGGCCCGCAACCTTGATGGCCGTCTCCAGAGCCTCCGCCGCTTCCTCCGCCTCCGCGCGGAAGTGCCGGAGCCGGTCCGTCTCCCGCTCAACCTCCGTCATGCGCGCCCACCTCGCCTGATCGACTATTCCGAATTGCAGCCAGGCTATGGGAATTCCAGCAGGGGAATCAACGATATTCCCGTCTGCGACTAAAGATCTCTACGGCAGATCGCCGACCACTCGGACAGCCTATCTCTTGCATCATCATCAAATAGTGCACAGCGCTCGTAACCGGCGAACTCATCTAGGTAGCTCTGCACATCTCGCGAATCCCGGAAGACCATGGCTCCAGTCGAAACCTCCACTGTAGCCATCCTGTCGTCATAAACCGTGAAAGTGTTCAGTGGACAGCTGGGAAGGTACTCGCCTATCGGAATCACGCCGAGCCTGACACTTGGCAGGTGACTTAGCGACACAAGGTGATCAATCTGAATGGCCATGGCAGCCGGCCGAAGGATTGGCCACCTCGCAGCCTGTTCCGTCAGGATGAACGTGAACATCTTCGATTCGTCGTAGAGAACTGCCTGTCGATCCAGCTTCCTGGCAATGGCTTTGCTATGATCGCCGGGAATGTGAGCCAGCGTGGCCTTAATGTAGTCGGGAGTCGAGAGAAGACCCGTGATCATCGAGAGTAGAAAGAATCTGAACTCACGTGACGACTTCTCAAGGTCTGCCAGCTCGGCCTGTTTCTTGTCCAGTCCCTTTCGGCGAAGGTTCCGGGCATCTTGCCATTCGGTATTTGCGATCCTCGCCAGGGCTGCGATCTCGGCCACCAGCGACGACGGCGCGTCCAGCGCCCGCAGGATGCGCTCAACGTCCACCAGCGAGGGCGTTACCTTGCCGGTCTCGATCTTGCTAATCTTCGATTGCGACATGCCACAGCGCTGAGCGAGCCGGTCACCACTTAGACCGGCCCGCCTCCGCAATGTTCGCAATGTCTCTGCCAGGTCCGTCTTACTCTGACCTAGATCCTCTGGCTCAAATGTCAAGCCCGCTCACGTACTCCAAGAACGGAACCGATTCGGCGACTGCAATTCGCTGGTATTCGATGAACGGCGCGGGGTCGCCCTCGTAGACCTCTCGACTGATCTGCCGCCCGTCCAACTCATAGTTCATCAGAACCACGGTCTCTCGGTCAAAGAACCAATAGTCCTGAACCCCGTCGAGCGGATTCTCTCGGCCCGTTACATCGAGAATGCGAATGTCTTCGCCTGCTCGGGCGCTGTGCGCGTAGTAGCGCTGAAATTCGAACCGCAGGTAGTCGGACAAAGGGCGGGAAACGATATGAACTCGCCCGAGCGTCCTGCCGCTCTCCCGGTGTCCGCGAATCAGCCCCGTCCAGTAGTCCTCAAATGGGCCAGCGAACCGCTCGCCAGAAAGGAACCGCTGAAATTCCTCGGCTTCTTGCGGCATTCGGTACTCGGGCAGGGTCTCAAGCCGCCATGCCTCCGAACGGAAATCGCGGAATTTGGCTTGCCACTCCTCACCATCCAAGAACACGGATGGCCTCCCGCAGCACGCTCTCAGGGATTTCAACCAGTCCCTCACCTTCCGGCGGGGTGAAGCCGTCGAACACGTCCCCCTGCACCACGAACGACCCTCGGTCCGTGGCATAGACGTTGGGGCAGTCGTTCTGGCCGCACTCCCCCGAACCACTGCCGTTACCTGTGCCCGTGAGTCGAGTGAGCCCCGGCTTGTCCGCCATGGTGAACCCCCTTGTGCGTGGCCCTGGTTGGGCCGGTCTCGATCGACGCTACGCACGTTAAGCGGTCCGGTCCATGGAGACGCGGAAATATTCCTGTCCACGAATAAACGATCTCCACTGGCAAGCTGGACCACCACAACGCAAAGAGGGCCCCCGCCCGGCCCTCGAAGGGCCAGGCAAGGGCAAGGGGCCGCTCAGCGGTCCCGATAGGGGGCTCGGTGCCAAATGCCCCGCTCGTCCTGCCGGAGTCCGGCTGTGGCCGGTGGGAGGCAGCTGCGTGCGTTGTGTGGGCCGGTGCGGTGCGCGTCACCGGCGCGGGTGCTGGCGAAGGTCTCGTGACAGGCCGGGCAGTGTTCGGCACGGAGGCCGGACCACTCCCGGCCGCATGGCGGGTGGAGGATCTTCAAGGGTGCCTTTCGTCGGATTGCGAAACTGAAATTTGAGGGCTTCAAATCGTGGGGCTGGCCCCATCTGCCTGGCCCCCGCCCGAAAAGCTGCCCACGGTCCGCCGTGGCAGCGATTTGAGGGTGTTCTGCCGGTCGGTCTCCCTCGCGTGCGCGCGCCTACGTGCACCCATATGTGCACCCGCGCGATGCGCCCGCTGTTTCTAGGCAGCAGGATGGGACCTGACTGGGAATTTCATGGAGAAGGCAGCTTTGCCCGAAAGTCCCAGACCCGTACATAGGCCGATTCCTGCTAAGACGCTGCGGTACCCAAGCCCCGGGGAGGGGGTCATACCCCAGGGTTATGGGCTTACTACGCGGCAGCCGACACGGCCTTTTGGCGAAGTCGATACGCTTTCACCTTGTGGGCATCCGAGCAATACGAACGGGCCCGCCCTCTGCCATCCCAACCGGCATTGCTTTCGCAGCCGATCAGCTTGCATTGCGCATCCCAGCGTGCGTCTTCCATCTCCGAGTTCTGCTCAGCTTTGGCGTCTATGCATTCCTCGCAGTACGCGCCGTGCTGATTCCGGAGCTCGGGATTCTTATCCCCGCAGCGCACGCACGAAGACGTGACCTCGCGCTTTCGAGGTTTCCTCGAATCCCGGTATGCGGCCTGTCGGCAAGCGCTGTTGCAATACTTCTTATGACTGGAACCCGTGAGGGGCTTGTCGCACCGATTGCAGGCGTGGCCAATGGTAAGCACTAAGCGCGCTCCATGTGTTGAGAATAATCATGACACTCTCTCCTTTTTCAGTTCTGTTCTGAATTTTGGAACGGTGAGGGGGCCCAGTCCATCGACCAGGCCCCCGTCAACATGCCAGCGCTACACGGAAGCTAGCGAGAAGTGCGCGGGCTCTACGCACCTGGTGTCATGGCACGTCCGCCGCAGTTCCTCATCGGCAGTCAGCGGCCGGTAAAGGACCCGATAGATTGCACGGTGCGCAAGCTCCCGCTTTGTGTGGCCGTGAGCCTGGTATCGGACAGTAGCCCGTCCTTTCCGATCCAGCTTCGAGGAGATCAGGCATCCGGTTTCGTTGTCCCGGGCAACGCCGCTGAGTGCCCGCAGGGCAATCTCGCGGTCGGTCAGCGAATCGCTCATCGGTTGTTCCAGGGCTCCATGTCATTCACCGGAGAGGACGGGCCGGCCGCCGGGTCGAAAACAGTTTCAGGATCGGCATTCGGGTCCAGGCGGCCGGGAAGTCCGCCGTAATAGGTCCCGCTGTATTCCAGCCGGTCAGTGACAATGCGGTCCAGGGCGTCACGATCCATCCGCCAGTTGATACCCCCGCGCGGGGCCATGTTCCGCCACTGCCGCTCGTTGCCGGTCCAAGGGTTTCCAAGGTCGGCGTCAAGCTCCTCCACGGTGTCCGCCAGAGTCGCCAATTCGTCGAGAAGGCAAGCCAGTTGCGTTGCTGCGGTCAGAGCGGCAACACGCTTCTCCTCAGCCAGGCCGGTCACGTCGGAACGCCACTCAGCGCGAACAGAGATGGCCGCAGCACGGACAGCGGCAGCGGCCTCAGCAGTGAGCTCGTAAGCCGCCATCTGGACCCGCTGAGCGTCCGCAAGCCGGGTCTCCAGCGGGCCCCGGCTGGTTGGCTTGGGGAGCGGCTTTCCCTCCGCCAGGGCGACCTTTACGGCCCGCTGGTCCTTGGCCTCGGCAGTGGCAATCTCGTTCTCAGCGAGGGCCACAGCATCATCTGCGTCAGCGCGCTTGTCCAGCATCTCGTCAAGGCGCGCAAGCGCCCCCTTAACGCTCTCCGGCGTGCAGGTGTAGGTGTAGCTCGGGACAGAGCGGGATGCCTGGTCGTACAGCCAGGAGAGGCGCTTTGCGCGGGCGTCGGAAGTCGAGTCAGTCATTTTGTTGGCTCCTGTCGGTGGGAGTACTACTGCGCTCTGAAGGTCAGCGCGTAGTGGATTCGTCGTCGGTGAGGCTCGGGGGCTGTTCTGTCGGTCCGTAATGCCACCCGAAGCCGGGGTTACTCTGAGCGCCGCCCTGCGGGTTGAAAATGCGGACCGTTAGATTCGGGTTCAGCGGCGTTCCGTTGGGTGCCTCGCTCATGCTCAGCCCTTCAGTTATGTCCGCCGTACCGGCGCTTGAGAATGGCCGCCGCCAGCCGCATGGGGTCTATCTCGCCGTTGCCGGGGTCGTACTCGGCGGCACCGCCACCCTTCACAAATGCGTTGGGCATGGTCTGGAGGTTTGGGCGAAGGTGCCCTGCAATCTTCTGGGCGTCCGCCGTGATTTCCTCGACGTTCGATCCATTCAGCCGGTCGCGCAGTGCCTCGGGAATCGAGAACTTTGCGCCGATCTGCTGCCGCATTGCGGGAAGGTCGGCAGCCGGCTGCTGGGGCTCGTTTCCTCGCTTCAGCGCACTGGTGGAATCCTCCGTGTCAACCTCGGCGCGAGCGTTGTTGATGTGCTTGGCGATTTCAGACCGTCGGTCCATTAGTCGGCTCCTAGTCGGATTTGGGTACAAAAAATGGCCCCGCATCACGGGCGCTGCACATCCAGCGGTCTCCGACCTGACCGTTGGGAAAGCAGCACCCGCAACACGGGGCCTACCGACAGAGAGAGGAAACCCTGTCGGCGAGGGTCCGGCAAGACGACTGCGTGTCGCCATGCCGGGGCTTACTATTCAGTTGATCAATTGTTGGGGCGCATCGGCTACGCTCCCGGACCGTTGGTTCGCTGGGCTAACTCAGCGCCTGTCCGGCCTGGTGCTCGGGATGGGATTCCCGACACATGTATTGACCGGGGAGGGTTAACGTCAGCCGGTCTCCAGGGGGAGTTACGGCGGGCCGTTAACACTGCCCTGTCTCACCTATGTTTACCCGGAGTGGTTAATGCCTCGTCCGTGCGGCCCGGCGAGGGCCCCTCTGGGCGTGTTACGAATCTGCGTGGAGTCGTTACGGTTCCCGTAGTTCCCTTATAGAGGCAGATGAGAAGTACTTACTGTGGTTCTCAATACGTAACAACCCCTCTAAGAAACGTAACGAATGCGGTTTTACCTGGGTGTTTGCGGCTCATGCGCTGTGTAGGTTCGGCACGCGCCCGACGCTGGCTGAGCGCCAGGCTCGCTGAGCTGGAGCCGCACGCTGAGCGTTCGGGCTGTTGTGGGGAGCCCACAGCGTCATGGCTTGGACGCTCAAGCGCGCCAAGGACCGCGCCCCCTCGCCGGCTCGGAGGGACTGCACAAGAGGTGGGTGCAGGCTTGCAGCGGGCCCGGGTGGCTGAGTCCGGGTTGAGGCGATCCGGACGGCTGGGGGCGCTGTCAGCGGCCCTGCGCCGCCTGGTGGGGGGCGCGAAGAACCCCGCCCAGCCAGGAAGGCCGGACGGGGTTGTGAGTGGCCACCATGGGGCGGCTATGCGTCCTCAGGCGTTATGTCGGCCCATGCGATGACGCATCGATCATGGCCCGCAAAGCGCTTGCCTCGTTCGCCCCGGCTGACGGTCACGCGGTCAATGGCGAGCCTCAGCCGGTCGCGCTGGCCTGCGACGACGTCCCCCTCCCACGCTTCCCGCAGAAGCTCACCGTCCAACAGCGGGGAGATGTCGACTGCCGGGGTCGGCATTGCAGCCAAGTTGGCGTGCAGGCCGTCGATCCGGCCGCGCAAGCGGCCAGCGAGACGGTTGTACCGCTCGATCGCGTTGGCCCCCGAGAATTCGCCGCGCACGTAGCGAGCGTCTTCGAGGTCGGCCAGACGGGCGCTCTCTTCGCTGATCTCCGCTTCTATCGCGTCCCGCTTCGCAAATACCTCGGGGTCCTGCCGCTGAACCCACCGGGCTGCGATGGCGGACAACAGCGGGTCTCCCGGTTCCAGCGCCGGAAGACGGCTGAGGAACGCATCGGTCACGTGGCGGTCAAGGCTCTCGACTCGCGCTGTGACACCCGAACATCCCCGACCCATGCGTTTGTTGGCACAGACGTAGGAAGTCCCCGACTGACTCATCGGCGACTCGCACAGGGCGCAGCGGGCAAGACCAGTGAGAAGCGCCGTGCCCTGCTTGTGGCCGTGGCGCTTGCCCGCATGCGGGAACGTTCGGGACTCCAGCTGCCGGATGATCAGCTCCCGCTCGCCGGGAGTGATGATGCCCTCGCCGATGCTGATCGTGTCCAGCGTCTCGGGGTCCCGATAGGGCACGACTCGGCTGCCGTACTTCCGCGTTCCGTCCGCTGCCTCCGTGTACTCCGTCTGAGGCATGAGGCCAGCGAACGCCGGGGCGCGGAGCAACTGCATGACGCTGGAAGAACTCCACTTACCGCCACGCGGGGATTCGATCTCGTGCTCGTTCAGAAAGCGGGCGATGTGCACCAGCGCCTTGCCGCTCAGCGCCTCGTCCGCGATCATCCGGGCATAGACGGCGGTGTCCGCGTCGTGCACCAGCTTCTTGGTCTCCGGGTCCACGGCGAGCCCGTAGGGCGGCTGACCGCCGATCCACTGGCCCTTCTGGCGCAGGTACCGCTTTGCGTTGCTCACGCGGGTACCGATGTTGCGCGACTCCGATCGGGCAAGCTCAGCGAGCAGGGCAATCGTGACCCGAGCGCTGTCGTTGGCCGTGTCGAGACCATCCATCACGGAGACGAGACGGCCACCAACGCGCCCGATGGCGTCGAGTGCGGAGCCGACTTCGCCGATTCCCTTGCGAGAAAGGCGATCCAGCTTCCAAACGACCAGGACACCGACCACGCCGGACGTGACGGCGGTGAGTGCGGCATCGAAGCCCTTGCGGCTGACGTCCTTGTACCCGCTGCGCCCTCGGTCGATGTGGACCTTGCGGACGGTCAGCCCGTTGCGCTCCGCCCATGCGCGGCAGTCGGCTTCCTGGCGGTCGATCGCCGTCTTGCCGTCCCTGTCCAGGGACAGGCGAAGGTACAGGTCAGCGATGGTGTGGTGGTGCACGCGATACACCCTATCTGGAGTTACCTCAATGGTTCAGGACATCCAGAAGTCCAGGATGGTGATCTTGCCCCGGAAGTCGGCAAGGGTGAGCTCCTTGCCGCCGGTGTTCAGCCAACCGCCTGCCCCGACCAGCTCGGGGGCGCGTACGCGTGCACGAGATGCCATGCCCCAATGAAACCGCACGCCCGGCGCCCGCATTCCGGGGCACCGGGTTCAGGGCTGCGGACGGCGGGCGGCGCTCGGTTCGACGGGGTCGGCCTGCCAGCGGGTCTCGCCGTCCCGGGTGCGGGCGGTCGGGCGCAGGCCGAGGGCGGTGGCGACCCGGGCGGAGGCGCGGTGGTCCGGGTGGATGTGGGCGACGGCCGTGGTGACGCCGGCGGCGGTCAGGTGGGCGAGCAGGGCGCGGCCGGCCTCGACGGCCAGGCCGCGGCGCTGCCAGGGGGTGCCGACCACCCAGGCGAGCTCGGTCTCGTCGGCGCGGACGGTGGCCTGCACGTAGCCGGTCAGGGCGCCGTCGGCGCGCAGCCGCAGCACCCAGTTGCCCCAGTGCTCGGCCGGGTCGGGGGAGCCCGCGGCGAGCCGGGCGCAGCGGGCGCTCATCTCCTCCGGGGTGGCCGGGCGGCCGCCGGTGAAGGCGTGCAGGGCCGGGTCGGCGAGCGCGGCCGCCAGCTCCTCGGCGTGTCCGGGGGCGAGCGGCAGCAGATCGAGGCGTTCGCTGCGCAGCGGGGCGGCGGTGGGGTCGGGGCGCATGGTGGTATTGAACGCCACCGGACGCGGCCGTGCGACGGGCTTTTCCGCGGGTGCTTCGTGGCGGTGCTTTTCGGCGGGCGGGGGGCCGGGTTCGAATGGGGGTCGACGTCAACACGGAGGAGGTCCCGCGGTGCGGTATCTGGTCAGGGAGAAGCTGTTCGCGATCGGCGACGACTACTGGATCGAGGACGACCGGGGCTACAAGGCCTACCTGGTGGACGGCAAGGTGCTGCGGCTGCGGCACACCTTCGAACTGCGGGACGCGGACGACCGGGTGGTCGCGGTGGTGAAGGAGAAGATGCTCACCGTCCGCGACGCGATGAAGATCGAGGACGCCGACGGCGAGGTGATCGCGACCGTCCGGGAGAAGCTGTTCACCCCGTTCCGCGACAAGTACCTGGTGGACCTGGCCTCCGGCGGCGAGCTGAAGATCCACGGCAACCTGATCGACAAGGACTACCGGATCGAGAACGACCACGGCGACGAGCTGGCGCGGATCAGCCGCAAGTGGTTCCGGATCCGGGACACCTACGGGGTGGAGATCGCCGACGGCGCGGACACCGGCCTGCTCCTGGCCGTCGCGGCCTGCGTCGACCACCTGGCGCAGGAGGAGGACTGAGCAGGGGCAGGGGCAGGGCTGAGTAGGGGCCAACAGGGCTCGGCGCGGCAGCGGCCTACGGTGTCCTCGGGGTGGTGCTGCTGCTCCTCGGCGTCGGCCTGGTGGACCTGCTGACGCCCGGCAAGCTCGGCGCGATCCTGGTCGAGCCGGAGCCGCACCCGGCGGTGTGGGTCTCGGCCAGCTGCAACATCGCGGTGGCGGCGGTGGTCTCGGCCGCGATCGCGTAGCGCCTGTCCGGTTCGAGCGGGCGTCACGCCGGGTGGGGCGCGGCGTCCAGGACGTGCTCGCGGCCCCACGCGCCCAGCGGCTCCAGCGCCGCGTTGAGGCGCCGCTCCGCCGCGGTCAGCGTGTACTCGACCCGGGGCGGCACCTCGTCGTACGCCTCCCGGTGCACGATGCCGTCCGTCTCCAGCTCGCGCAGGTGCGCGGCCAGCACCTTCTCGGTGATCCCCGGCACCAGACGGCGTAGTTCGCCGAAGCGGCGGCTCCCGTGGTGGTCCAGTGCCCAGAGGATCAGCACCTTCCACTTGCCGCCGATCACGTCCATCGCGGCGTCGATCCCGCAGACGTACGCCCCCGGCCTCGGCACGGTCGCCATGCCCACCCCTTCCGGCCCCTCCGACCTGGATACTGACCCCAGGGTAACCACCCACTCCGAAGTGCGTACTTGATCGTTTCCGGGGCCGGCGCGGAGGCTGGTTCCCGTGACACACAACCCCGTTGAGAACGCAGCCGAGAACCCGCCCACCCCGCTCACCCTGCTCGGCCTCGGTGCCATGGGCACCGCGCTGGCCGAGGCCTGGCTCACCGCCGGGCACCCGCTGACCGTCTGGAACCGCACCGCCGCCCGTGCCGACGCGCTCGCCGTCCGCGGTGCCGCCGTCGCCCCGACCGCCGCCGAAGCCATCGCGGCGAACCGCCTGGTCGTCGTCTGCCTGCTGGACGACAACTCCGTGGACGAGGCGCTCGCCGACGTCGACCTGGCCGGCAAGGACCTGGTCAACCTGGTCACCAGCACCCCCGCGCAGGCCCGCGCCCGCGCCGCCTGGGCCGAAGCGCGCGGCGCCCGCTACCTGGACGGCGGGATCATGGCCGTCCCGACGATGATCGGCGTCCCGGCCGCCGGCCCGTACGTCTTCTACAGCGGCTCCACCGAGCTGTTCGAGGAGCACCGGGCGGCCCTCGCCGCGCCGGCCGGCACCCGGTACGTCGGCGAGGACGCCGGGTACGCGGCCCTGCACGACGTGGCGCTGCTCAGCGCGATGTACGGCATGCTCGCCGGGGTCGCGCACGCCTTCGCGCTGGTCCGCGGCGAGGCCGTCGCGCCGGGCGACCTCGCGCCACTGCTCGCCGACTACGTCACCGCGATGACCCGGACCATCGCCGGCACCGCGGAGCAGTTGGAGAGCGGCGACTACACCAAGGGCGTGGTGTCCAACCTGGCGATGCAGGTGGCCGGCAAGGGCACGCTGCTGCGCACCGCCGAGGAGCAGGGGGTGAGCGCCGAACTGCTGGAGCCCTACTTCCGGCTGATGGAGCGTCGACTGGAGATCGGCAGCGGCGAGGAGGACCTGACCGGGGTGGTCGACCTGCTGCGACGGTGAGGGCCGGCCGGTAACGTACCGGCATGGCAGACCTCGAAGAACGCGCCAACGTCGTCGCGTCCGGATCTCGGCAGGCCCTGGTGGGAGTGCTGGTCAGACCGCGCCGCGGTGACGACCTCGCCGACTGCGTCCGGATGCTGGGCGACGTCCACAGCGCCGACGGCTATCCCGCCGACTGGCCCGACCGCCCCGCCGCCTGGCTCACCCCGGACGGCCTGCTCGCCGCCTGGATCGCCGAGTCGGACGGCCGGCTCGCCGGGCACGTCGGCATCGCCCGTAGCACCTCGGACGACCTCGCCCCCGCCCGGTGGAGCCACCGCACCGGCGGGCGCCCGGAACTCACCGCGGTGATCGGCCGCCTCTACGTCGCCCCCGGGGCGCGCGGGCGGCGCATCGGCGCCCGCCTCCTCACCTGCGCCGTGGCGCACGCGCGGGCGCTCGGCCTGCACCCCGTCCTCGACGTCCTGGCCACCGACACCGCGGCCCTCGCCCTCTACCGCCGCCTCGGCTGGACCCACCTCGGCAGCGCCGACCAGCACTGGCCCTCCGGCCGCACCGTCACCGTCCACTGCTTCGCCGCCCCGAGGGGATAGTCCCCGCCCCGGCCCGCCCGCCTGCCCCCGGTGGCCGGTCAGGGCGGGCCTCCGGATCCCTCGGGCGGGGGAGTCGGATCGTCGTGGGGGCGGAGGCCGGGGCCCGGGGGCGGGGGCGAGCCTGGGGCCATGGAGAAGAAGCACGGGTGGTTGCGGGACGGTCGGGCAGTGGCCGGGTGGGGTGTCGGCTACGCCGGGTCAGGGCTGGGGTACGCGCTGAGCGGGACGGCGCTGCTCGGCACCTCCTGGCTGGGGTGGGTGGTCGCCGGGGTGGGGCTGGCGGCGGCCGGCGCCGGGTGGGCGTCGGTGCGGCCGGGCGCGTCGGTGGTGCTCGGGCGGGTGTTGTGGCTGTTGTGCGGACTGACCGCGGTGGCGGCCTGGGGCCTGCTGATGGACGTGGTGACGCTGCTGTTCGGGCAGCGGGTGGACAGCGTCCCCGATGCGGTGCACCGTGCGCTCTCGGCGGTCGGTGCGGTGCTGCTGGCCGGTGCCGCCCGGGCCCGGAGGCCGGTCGCGGACAGGGCGGAGACGGCTGCCCCGGCGGGCCCTGCGCCGGCCCCCTCGGCAGCTCCTGCCACCGTCCAACTCGCCGCCTGGGCAGGGACCCTGGCCTTCGTGCCGTATGTGGTGATGAAGATGACCTGGGCGCTCGGCGGCAGCTTCGCCGGGATCAGCGGGGACCAGATGTACGCCGACTACGTGCGCAACGGCTCCTCCGGGCTCTGGCTCGCCCTGGAACGCTGGGGTCTGGACGGCACGGTGCTGCTCGCGGCGGTCGGGGTGTTCCTGCTGTGGGGGCTGGTCCGGCCCTGGGGGCAGGTCTTCCCGCGCTGGACCCTGCCGCTGCGCGGCCGCCGCGTCCCGCGCTGGCTGCCGCTCACCCCGGCGCTGATCGGCACGGCCACGCTGGCGCCGTACGGGCTGTTCGGGATCGGCTACCTGGTGCTGTGCACGGCCGGGGTGACGCAGATCCGGTTGGGCGCGTTCGCCACGGCCGAGCAGACGCTGGAGATCTCCTGGGTCGGGATGTGCTCGTTCGCCGGGTACGGGGTCGCGCTGGCGGTGGCCGCCCGCTCGTACTGGCGGCGGACCGGCGCGTGAGCGGGCCTCCTCGGCGCGTGAGCGGGCCGTTTTGCTGAGGTGGCAACAAAGCTTGCCGTCGGACCGGGGGCGGTCGCAGCCTGGCGGTGGAGGATCTCGGACGGGCGGGCGCGGCACACCGCGCGTCCGGCGCCGCGGTACCCGCGTGAGCGGGGAAAGCTTTCGCCGACCACGAACGGAGAAACACGACATGGGCTCGCACCACCACCATCACGGTCACGGGCATGTTCCCGCCGCCGACTTCGACTGGGACGCGCTCGCCGCGCACCTGGAGCACGAGGCCGACCTGCGCGCCGGCGCGGTCACCGAGGCCGCGCAGTGGCTCTCCGGCCTGTACGGCGACGGGACGGACGGGACGGCGGACGCCGCCGTACGGAGGGTCCTCGACGTCGGCAGCGGCCCCGGGGTGATCGCCGGACTGCTGGCGGACGCCTTCCCGGCGGCCGAGGTGGTCGCCGTCGACCAGTCGGCCGCCCTGCTGGAACGCGCCCGGACCCGCTCCGGCGGCTGGCTCGGCACCCGACAGGCCGACCTGCCCGCCGAGTTCGACAAGCTCGGCGAGGCCGACCTGATCTGGTCCGGCAACGCGATCCACCACCTGGGCGACCAGCAGGCCGCCCTCACCTCGCTCGCCGGGGTGCTGCGCCCGGGCGGTCTGCTCGCCGTCGCCGAACGCGGACTGGCCGCGCGCTACCTGCCCCGCGACTTCGGCCTCGGCCGGCCCGGCTTCCAGGCCCGGCTGGACGCCGCCCACGAGGACGGCTTCAGCACCATGCGGGCCGAACTGCCGGGCAGCACCGAGGAGATCGAGGACTGGCCGGCCATGCTGGAGCGCGCCGGGCTGACCCCGAGCGGCACCCGAACCTTCCTGGTCGACCGCCCGGCCCC
Organism: Kitasatospora sp. NPDC023120; assembly: GCF_055560835.1. NCBI lineage: Bacteria > Bacillati > Actinomycetota > Actinomycetes > Kitasatosporales > Streptomycetaceae > Kitasatospora > Kitasatospora sp. NPDC023120. The sequence continues at coordinate 106,353 of NZ_JBVHHY010000018.1, forward strand.
GCTCGACCGCCCCACCCGCGAGTACCTGCACACCCAGCTCACCCGCCTGCACGACCAGCTCGCCGACACCCTCCTCCCGGAGGACCGCACCACCCTCGAAGCCCTCCTCGACCGGGACGCGCCCACCGGCATCCTGCACCGCCCGGACGCCTTCTACCTCTCCGCGATGACCGTCCACACGGCCCGCAAGGCCTGAGCACCGGGGCCGGGGCCGGGGCAGGGGCCGGGGCCGGGCTCGGGGTGGCGGTGGCGGTGGCGGGGTAGCGTCGGCGCATGACAGCGAGCGAGCAGCGCTTCGTCGTGGTGACCACCACCCACGAGAGCGAGGAACAGGCCCGGACCCTGGCGTCCGCCGTGGTGCGGGAGCGGCTGGCGGCCTGCGCCCAGGTGTACCCCGTACGGTCGGTGTACTGGTGGGAGGGCGAGGTGCAGGACGCCGAGGAGTGGCGGATCGACCTCAAGACCCGGGCCGAACTCGCCGACCGGCTGGGCGCGTTCGTCGCCGAGCGGCACTCCTACGAGACGCCCGAGGTGATCGCCGTACCGGTGGTGGCCGGCAGCCCCGGCTACCTGGACTGGGTGGCCGGGGAGACGGCACCCGCTAGGGTGCCGCTCCCGGTTCGGCCAGGTCGGCCGGCTCAGCCCTCCGAGCCGCCGAAGCGGGCGGTCCAGGCTGCCAGGTCATCGTCGGTGATCTTGGCGAACAGGACCGGCGGCACCGTGAACGCCGTGCCGGCCGGGACCAGGTCCAGTGCCCGGGCCTGCTGCGGGTCCACCCAGCTGCGGGTGGCCGCCGGGGAGTCCTCGGGCAGGGCGAAGGCTCCGCGCATCGCCGCCGCCGCGGTCGGGATGAACGGCTCGGAGACCACCGCGTACAGGTGGATCAGGTTCATCGCCGTGCGCAGGGTCAGCGCCGCCGCGTCCGGGTCGGTCTTCACCTGCAGCCAGGGCGCCTTCTCGTCGAGGTACGCGTTGCCCGCGCTCCACAGCGCGCGCAGGGCCTGGGCGGCCTTGCGGAAGTTGAGCGCGTCCAGCTGGGCCTCGTACTCGGCGAGCAGCCCGGCGACCTGCTCGCCGAGGCGCTGCTCGGCCTCGCCCGCCGGGTGGCCGCCGGGGACGTCGTCGCCGAAGCGCTTGCGGCTGAAGGACAGCACCCGGTTGACGAAGTTGCCGAGGGTGTCGGCGAGGTCCTTGTTGACCACCGAGGCGAAGAGGTCCCAGGTGAAGCTGGAGTCGTCCGACTCGGGCGCGTGCGCCATCAGGAAGTAGCGCCAGTAGTCGGCGGGCAGCAGCTCCAGCGCGACGTCGGTGAAGATGCCGCGCTTCTGGCTGGTGGAGAACTTCCCGCCGTAGTACGTCAGCCAGTTGAAGGCCTTGACGTAGTCGACCTTCTTCCATGGGCGGCGCGAGCCGAGGATCGTCGCCGGGAACATCACGGTGTGGAACGGGACGTTGTCCTTGGCCATGAACTCGGTGTAGCGGACGGTCGCGTCGGCCTCGTACCACCAGGACTTCCAGTCCCGCAGCTGCCCGGCCGGGGCCGCGTCCGCCCATTCCTTGGTGGCGCCGATGTACTCGATCGGGGCGTCGAACCAGACGTAGAACACCTTGCCCTCGGCGGCCAGTTCGGGCCAGACGTCGGCCGGCACCGGGACGCCCCACTCCAGGTCGCGGGTGATCGAGCGGTCCTGCAGGCCCTCGGTCAGCCACTTGCGGGCGATCGAGGAGGCCAGCACCGGCCAGGAGTCGCCGTGGGCGGCGATCCAGTCCTCGACCTCCTCGGTCAGCTTCGACTGGAGCAGGAACAGGTGCCTGGTCTCCCGGACCTCCAGGTCGGAGCTGCCGCTGATCGCGGAGCGCGGCTCCAGCAGGTCGGTCGGGTCCAGCACCCGGGTGCAGTTCTCGCACTGGTCGCCGCGCGCCTTGTCGTAGCTGCAGTGCGGGCAGGTGCCGACGATGTAGCGGTCCGGCAGGAAGCGGCCGTCGGCGTTGGAGTACACCTGGCGGATCGCGCGCTCCTCGATGAAGCCGTTGCGCTGCAGCTCGCGGGCGATCTCCTGGGTGATCTCCCGGTTCTGCGGCGAGGAGCTGCGGCCGAAGTGGTCGAAGGAGAGCGCGAAGCCGTCGTACACCGCCTTCTGCGCGTCGTGCGCCCGGGCGCAGAACTCGGCGACCGGCAGCCCGGCTTCCTGGGCGGCCAGTTCGGCGGGGGTGCCGTGCTCGTCGGTGGCGCAGATGTACAGGACCTCATGGCCGCGCTGCCGCAGGTAGCGGGAGTAGACGTCCGCCGGGAGCATGGACCCGACCATGTTGCCCAGGTGCTTGATCCCGTTGATGTACGGAAGGGCGCTGGTGATCAGGTGCCGAGCCATCCTCGGATGCTCCGATTTCTCCCGCACGCGCACCCCACCCGGAGTGCTGTGCCAGGCGCAGGGGTCCACTGTGGGCTGCCAAGCCTACCGCCGCCGGGGACCGCGGCAGCCGCCGTTACGCCCGGGTGGGCTTGCCGTCACGCCCGGGTGGGCTTGCCGTCACGCCCGGGTGGGTTTGCCGTACCGGTCGAACTCCCCGGCCTTCACCCCGCGGACGAAGGCGGCCCACTTGCGCGGCGTGGTCCGCACGACCACCTCGGGCTGGTCCGACTCGCGGATCTCCACGAGACCGCCCGCCGCCCTGACCTCGACGCAGTCGGCGCTCTCGCCGCTGGCCGACGACTTGCGCCATCTGCTCATGAGAAGTCTTTCCGTAAGGTCCGGATGAAGTCCCGGGACTCGTCCGGCCCGAGCGAGATCGCCGCGGTCCTCTCCTTGATCCGGCGGTAGGAGTCCAATTCCTCTTCGGAGTGCACGAACGTCGGCCCGTGGGAGAGGTCGATCTGGACGGTGTCGAGGTCCGGGACGGGCCCGCGGGCGAGGTAGAGGCTCTCCCCGGAACCCGTGTAGGTGGGGACGCTGAACGGGATCACCCGGATCTCCACCCCGGGCCGCTCGGAATTCTCCAGCAGGTTCCCCAACTGCTCCCGCAGCACTTCCGGACCACCGAACTGCATGCGCAGCGCGGACTCGTGCAGGAATGCTCGGTACGGCTTCGGGCCGCCGAGGATCTGCTGGCGCTGAATCCGGAATGCCTTCCGGGCCTCCGCCTCCTGCTGGTACTGCGGGGGGAGGCGCTCGAACACCGCGGTGGCGTACGCCGGTGTCTGCAGCAGGCCGGGGATGAAGGTGCTGTTCAGGATGGACAGCGACGTGGCGTGGTGCTCCATCTCCGCGATGTCGATGATCGGGTTCGGCAGCCGGCCCCGGTAGCTGTCCCACCAGTACTTGCGCCGGTCCTGCGTCATCGAAAGCAGCGCGTCGAGGTACGGTCCGTCCTCGCAGCCGCAGGTGCGCGCCCAGATCCGCAGCCGCTCCGCGCTGATGCCCGACTTCCCGTTCTCCATCTGGGAGATCTTGGGCAGGTCGGTGCCGATGGTGGCGGCCAGGGTCTTGGGCGTCACGCCCACGCGTTCGCGCATCCTGCGCAACTCGATCCCGAGGCGCTGCTGGCGCACGGTCGGCGACAAGCGGGGTGGCATGACTCTCTTCTCCGGATCGCGGTTTCGGTCGATGCTTCCGGTGAAGTGTGCCGCGCATACCGGGCGCTAGCTACTGAAATGGGGGATACCCCACGATGGAGTGAACGTTCTCCCGCTCGGTAGCAACTCTGGCACCCTGACCCTATGGTCGTCCGTGTCACTCGCTGACTTGTTGTCGCCTAAACAGTCGTCAATCAGCCGTAATTACACACCAGATGCATGGTCACGGCGCCCCGACATCACCGACCGGAGACAGCCATGCCCCTTCCCCCGCCTCTCCGCCTTCCCCGTCCTTCCCGTCGCATTTCCGTATCCCGGTGAATGCGCTCCTCGTCGCCGCATTGTCCGTACTCCTCCTCGCCGTCCTTTTCGTCGGCTGGTTGGTCTGGCTGGTCACCCTCCAACCCCGTGAACCCCGACCGGCGAAGCGCGGCATCGCGACCGGCCATTCCGTCACCGGCGACCGGAAATAGCGGTCGCGCTCCGCCCGGCCAGCCCCGCCCCCGCGCTGCGGCATTCCGCTGCCGCACGATCACCGGCAATGCCGACCGGCGCGTCCGCCGGGAGACCAGCCGGCGGGAACAGATGGAGCCGTTGCACAGCACCGACCCGGACGGCATAGGGCCGTACCGGCTGATCGCCCGGCTCGGTGCCGGCGGCATGGGCCAGGTGTTCCTCGCCCGCTCGGCGGGCGGGCGGACGGTGCGGTCAAGGTGGTCCGGCCCGAACTCGCCCATGACCGCGGGTTCCGCGTCCGCTTCGCCCGCGAGGTGGCCGCCGCCCGCGCCGTCGACGGCGCCTACACCGCACCCGTGACCGACGCGGACCCGGACGGACCGCTGCCCTGGCTCGCCACCGCGTACGTCCTCGGCAGCCCGCCGGCCCAGGCGGTCCGGGACCACGGTCCGCTGCCGGAAACCTCGGTGCGCGCGCTCGGCGCCCGGCCGGCCGAGGCGCTGGAGGGCTTTCCCTAGGTCTCTGGCGTCCTGCGTCAAGCTTTCCAGTATTCGGTGTAAGGCATCGCGTGCGCCACGGCCGTATCCCGATAGGCGCGATACTGCGCCAGAGCCTCGTCAGGCAGGCGCTCGGCCCCCAGGAACTCGGCATGGTCGTTGTCGTCCATGCGATAGACGATTGAGTCGTCCATCAGCCAGAAGTCGTGATCGGGGAGGTCGGGAACGTCCTGGTCGGCCAAGTCGAGAATGCGGATATCCTCGCCTGCGCGGACGTTGCCGACGTAACCCCATCCGAGCTCGAAGCGAAGGTAGTCCGAAACGGGAGAGTGAAGGATATGAACCCTCTTCTCTCGCAGGTGTATTCCACTCAACTCAGGGCTGGAGACGGTCATGTGCGTTCCGTCGTTCCGTCCCGCAAGGGACGCCCTTGCCTCCGAGTTCCGGCTCGACCTCTCTCCGCCGGCCCTGCCCGGGATGGTCGGGCCGATCCGCCGACTTCTCCGGGACGTCCTCGACGCCATGGGCCTCGACCCGGACTCGGCGTGACTCATCCTCTCCGAGCTGGTGGCCAATGCGCTGGTCCACGGGGAGGGTCGACCAAGTGTCGCGCTCGAACTCCGTTGCGGCCAGCTGCACATCACCCGTCTCCGACGCCTCGGGGAACCCGCTCCAACGACAGGCCCCCGGACCATTCGCGGGCGAGTGGTCGGGGGCTGGGCATCGTCGAAGCCCTTTCGGACGAGTGGGGCGTCGAGCTGATCGGCAGTTACGGCAAGGCGGTGCGGGCCGTGGCCACGTTGGCGCGGGTAGGCGGTCAGCCCTGCGAAAGCCGTTCCACCAGGCGGGACTTGGCGGCGGGCCACTCCTCGGCGAGCATCGAGAAGTAGGCGCTGTCCCGCCACGTGCCGTTGTCGCGGCGCCTGTCGCGGCGGTGGGTGCCCTCGTACTGGGCGCCGAGGCGCAGGATGGCGTTGCGGGAGCGGTCGTTGAGGGCGTCGGTCTTCCAGAAGACGCGGCCCATGCCGAGGTCCTCGAAGGCGTGGGTGAGCAGCAGCAGTTTCGACTCCGAGTTCACGGCCGTGCGCCAGACCGAGCGGGCGTACCAGGTGCCGCCGATCTCCACCAGCTCGTGCTCGGCGCTGAAGTCGTAGTAGCCGGTGATGCCGACGGCCTTGCCGCTCGCCAGGTCGATGACGGCGAACTTCACCGCCGTGCCCTCGGCCACCTCCGCGATGCGGATGTCGAGGATCGCGCCGAGCTCCTCCTCCGAGGTGGGCGGGAGGAAGGGGATCCAGCGCCAGACGTCGGGGTCAGGGCCGACGGTGGCCCAGAGGTCGGCGAGGTGGCGGCGCTCCAGCGGCTCCAGGCGGACGTGGCGGCCGGTGAGGGTGACGGGCGTGGGCAGCTTCGCGGTCATGCTGCGAACGTAGCGCGCATATGAACTAGATGCAATGGATATTTGCACTAGTTCAAAAGCTTCAGGGCAAGACGAAGGGCCCTGCGGGACGCATCCCGCAGGGCCCTTCAGAACCTCAGGCTCAGATGAACGAGTTGATCTGGATCGTCTCGTCCCGGCCCGGGCCGACGCCGATGGCCGAGATCGGCGCGCCCGACATCTCCTCGAGCGCCTTCACGTACGCCTGGGCGTTCTTCGGCAGCTCGGCGAAGGACTTCGCCTTGCTGATGTCCTCGGTCCAGCCCGGCAGCGTCTCGTAGATCGGCTTGGCGTGGTGGAAGTCCGACTGGTTGTAGGGGAGTTCCTCGACCCGCTTGCCGTCGATCTCGTACGCGACGCAGACCGGGATCTGCTCCCAGCCGGTCAGCACGTCGAGCTTGGTGAGGAAGAAGTCGGTGAGGCCGTTGACCCGGGTCGCGTAGCGCGCGATCACGGCGTCGAACCAGCCGCAGCGGCGGTCGCGGCCGGTGGTGACACCGCGCTCGCCGCCGATCCGGCGCAGTGCCTCGCCGTCCGCGTCGAACAGCTCGGTCGGGAACGGGCCGGAGCCGACGCGGGTGGTGTAGGCCTTGAGGATGCCGATGACCCGGTCGATCTTGGTCGGGCCGATGCCGGCGCCGGTGCAGGCGCCGCCCGCGGTCGGGTTCGACGAGGTCACGAAGGGGTACGTGCCGTGGTCGACGTCGAGCAGGGTGCCCTGGCCGCCCTCCAGCAGGACGACCTTGTTCGCCTTCAGCGCCTCGTCCAGGACGAGGGTGGTGTCGGCGAGGAAGGGCTTGATCTTCTCCGCGTAGCCCAGGTACTCCTCGACCACCAGGTCGGCCGGGATGGTGCGGCGGTTGTACAGCTTGACCAGGACCTGGTTCTTGTCGTGCAGCGCCGCCTCGATCTTCTGGCGCAGGATCGACTCGTCGAACAGGTCCTGGACCCGGATGCCGACGCGGTTGATCTTGTCCGCGTAGGTCGGGCCGATGCCGCGGCCGGTGGTGCCGATCCGGCGCTTGCCGAGGAAGCGCTCGGTGACCTTGTCCAGGGTGCGGTGGTACGGCGTGATCAGGTGGGCGTTGCCCGAGACCAGCAGCTTGGAGGTGTCGATGCCGCGCTCGTTCAGGCCGGCCAGCTCGGAGAGCAGCACGGCCGGGTCGATCACGACGCCGTTGCCGATCACCGGCGTGACGTTCGGGCTGAGGATTCCGGAAGGGAGCAGGTGCAGGGCGTACTTCTGGTCGCCGATGACCACCGTGTGACCGGCGTTGTTGCCGCCCTGGTAGCGGACGACGTAGTCGACGGAGCCGCCGAGGAGGTCGGTGGCCTTCCCCTTGCCCTCGTCTCCCCACTGAGCGCCAACGAGCACGAGTGCCGGCACAGGCGTACACCCCTTCCGGTTGGGGCATCCTGCGTAGGCCGCAGTCTGCCCCGAGATAGACGAAGCCCCTGGCGCAATGGCGCAAGGGGCTCTTGCACCGAGAGATTACCTGAGGAAGGACCGGTCGTGTCGTCCCTGTCCACGCCTGCAACCGGCGGCCCCGAGCCGCTCCTGCTGCTCCTCGACCCGGTGGCCCGGCAGACCGACGGCGAGTCGGTGCGGATCGCGAAGGACGTGCTCTGCGGGGGTGCGGACGTCAAGGTGGTCTATCCGGAGAGCTCTTCCGAACTCGACCGGGTGCTTTCGCACCGGGGTCGACGGCGACCGGTGGTGATCGGTTCCGATCTCGCTCTGCAGCGGGTGCTGCAGGCGCTGCACCGGCAGCGTGAGCTGGGCGCGGAAGCGGTGGGGATGGTTCCGGTCGGTCGTACGGAGGAGCTCTCGACGGCCCGCGCGCTCGGTGTGCCGGGGGAGCCGGTCCGGGCCGCGCGGGCGGTGCTGTCGGGCTCGCCGCGCCGACTGGACCTGTTGGTGGACGACGGCGGCGGAGTGGCCCTGGGCGGGGTGCGGATCACGGGCGGCGGCGCGCGCCGGACGGTGAGCCGTACGGGTGGCTGGCGTTCGCTATGGGCGAAACTGGCTGCGGCCGAGCAGGCGAACCCGCTCACCCCGGAGAGCACCGACCACAGCCCCCGGGTCCGGGTCGAGGCGGACGGGAAGCTGCTCGCGGACGTCCACCGGCCGGTCCGGCTGGTCCAGGTCACCCTGCCGTCCTGCGCCGCGGACGGGGCGGGCGAGCTGGAGGTCGTGGTCCGGGCCTCCGGCGCCCTGGTGCGCGCCCGGGCGGCGAGCGTCTCGGTGGTCGGCCGCGGCTTCGGCTACGAGGCGGACGGCCACCCGGTCGGCCCGGTCCGCGCCCGGACCTGGACGGTGCACCCGGGCGCGTGGGGCCTGCTGCTTCCGGCCGCGTGAAGCCCGCGTGAACGCCGGGTGAGCAGGCTCACGTTCGCCCGCCTGTCGGGACCCGCCGCTCCGCACACGGAACGCCCCAACAGGCGCGAACCACAAGGCCAACCGCTGCCCACCGGAATTCCGGCAGCCCGAAATCCCCGCCCCGTAAGGGGTTTTGTCTACGCGCGTTACGCACCGATCGTCCGACAAACCCGGGATCCCGGGTTCCGGAAGCCCGTTCCAACTGCCCTAGACTCGAAGGCGTGCTACGTGGTGACGGAAGACTCAACCACGATCTTCTTCCCGGCGAGAAAGGCCCCCAGGACGCTTGTGGCGTCTTCGGTGTCTGGGCTCCCGGCGAGGAGGTCGCCAAGCTCACGTTCTTCGGCCTTTACGCCCTGCAGCACCGCGGTCAGGAATCCGCGGGCATCGCAGTGAGCAACGGCTCCCAGATTCTCGTCTTCAAGGACATGGGACTCGTCTCCCAGGTCTTCGACGAGGCCTCGCTGGGGTCGTTGCACGGGCATATCGCCGTCGGACACGCCCGCTACTCGACCACCGGTTCCTCGGTCTGGGAGAACGCCCAGCCGACTTTCCGGGCGACCGTGCACGGTTCGCTGGCCCTCGGGCACAACGGAAACCTGGTGAACACCGCCGAACTGGCGGCCATGGTCGCCGAACTGCCCGGTGAGGAGCACGTCTCGCGCTCCGGCCGGACCGCGGCGACCAACGACACCGACCTGGTGACGGCCCTGCTCGCCGGCCACCCGGACCTCTCCATCGAGGAGACGGCCAAGGTCGTGCTGCCCAAGGTCAAGGGCGCGTTCTCGCTCGTGTTCATGGACGAGCACACCCTCTACGCCGCCCGCGACCCGCAGGGCATCCGCCCGCTGGTGCTCGGCCGCCTGGAGCGCGGCTGGGTGGTCGCCTCCGAGACGGCGGCGCTGGACATCTGCGGCGCCTCCTTCATCCGCGAGGTCGAGCCCGGCGAGCTCATCGCCATCGACGAGAACGGCATGCGCACCTCCCGCTTCGCCGAGGCGAAGCCCAAGGGCTGCGTGTTCGAGTACGTCTACCTGGCCCGCCCCGACACCTCCATCGCCGGCCGCAACGTGCACCTCTCCCGCGTGGAGATGGGCCGCCGCCTGGCGAAGGAGGCCCCGGTCGAGGCCGACCTGGTGATAGCGACGCCCGAGTCCGGCACCCCCGCCGCGATCGGCTACGCCGAGGCCAGCGGCATCCCGTACGGCTCCGGCCTGGTGAAGAACGCCTACGTGGGCCGCACCTTCATCCAGCCCAGCCAGACCATCCGCCAGCTCGGCATCCGGCTCAAGCTCAACCCGCTGCGCGAGGTCATCGCGGGCAAGCGCCTGGTGGTCGTGGACGACTCGATCGTGCGCGGCAACACCCAGCGCGCCCTGGTGAAGATGCTGCGCGAGGCCGGCGCCGCCGAGGTCCACATCCGGATCTCCTCGCCGCCGGTGAAGTGGCCCTGCTTCTTCGGCATCGACTTCGCCACCCGCGCGGAGCTGATCGCCAACGGCATGACCATCGAGGAGATCGGCCGCACGCTCGGTGCCGACTCGCTCGCCTACATCTCGATCGACGGCATGATCGAGGCCACCAAGCAGCCCAAGGACAAGCTCTGCCGGGCCTGCTTCGACGGCGAGTACCCGATGGAGCTGCCGGACCCGGCACTGCTCGGCAAGCTCCTGCTGGAGGCCGAGATCAAGGGCGGCCAGCAGCAGCCGGCCGTCCGCGGCAAGCCGACCAGCGGCAGCGACCTGGACGGCGTCCAGTCGCTGCTCGGCGGAGCGGGCGCGGCAGACGCGCTGCGCCGCCCGTAGCTTCACCACGGTGGGGTCCCGCGAACCGGGGCCCCACCGCTGTTCCGCCCCCCTGCAGTTCCCGAACCACCCCCCTGACCCGAAAGGGCCGCACCGCAGTGACCAGCAACCAGAACGGCGCCACCTACGCCGCCGCCGGTGTCGACATCGAGGCGGGCGACCGCGCCGTCGAGCTCATGAAGCAGTGGGTGAAGAAGGCCAACCGCCCCGAGGTGGTCGGCGGTCTCGGCGGCTTCGCCGGCCTCTTCGACGCGTCCGCCTTCAAGAACTACGAGCGGCCGCTGCTGGCCTCGGCCACCGATGGCGTGGGGACCAAGGTGGCCATCGCCGCCGCCATGGACAAGCACGACACCATCGGCCACGACCTGGTCGGCATGGTCGTCGACGACCTGGTGGTGTGCGGCGCCGAGCCGCTGTTCATGACCGACTACATCTGCGTCGGCAAGGTCGTCCCGGAGCGGGTCGCCGCGATCGTCAAGGGCATCGCCGAGGGCTGCGCGCTGGCCGGCTGCGCCCTGGTCGGCGGCGAGACCGCCGAGCACCCGGGCCTGCTGGGCCCGGACGAGTACGACGTGGCGGGCGCCGGCACCGGTGTCGTGGAGGCCGACGCGCTGCTCGGCGCGGACCGGGTCCGGGCCGGCGACGTGGTGATCGCGATGGCCGCCTCCGGCCTGCACTCCAACGGCTACTCGCTGGTCCGCCACGTGCTGCTGAACGAGGCCGGCTGGAAGCTGGACCGCAAGGTCGAGGAGTTCGGCCGCACCCTCGGCGAGGAGCTGCTGGAGCCGACCCGGATCTACTCGCTGGACTGCCTGGCGCTCACCCGCGCCACCGAGGTCCACGCCTTCTCGCACGTCACCGGCGGCGGCCTGGCGGCCAACCTGGCCCGGGTCATCCCGGACGGCCTGCACGCCCGCCTGGACCGCGGCACCTGGACTCCGCTGCCGGTCTTCCGGACCGTCGCCGAGGTCGGCAACGTGGCCACCCTGGAGATCGAGAAGACGCTCAACATGGGCGTCGGCATGGTCGCGGTCGTCCCGCCGCACTCGGTGGACGTCGTGCTGTCGATCCTGGAGGACCGCGGCGTCGAGTCCTGGCTGCTCGGCGACATCGTCGAGCGCACCGACGAGCACGAGGGCGCCGCTGCCCTCTACAACGCCTACGACGGCTTCCGGACGGTCTGACCCGGATCCGGACCCGAACGCGAGAGGCCCCTCCGGTACGCCCGGAGGGGCCTCTTCCGTACTGGCGACCGGCACACGGGCGACCCCCGCCCCGGAGGCGAGCGGGTGAGTGCAGCAACGCCGAAGACCGGTCCGGCGCCGTGGCGCCGGACCGGTCCGGTGAAGCTGCTGCTACGAGCGGCGGGAGGCCTGCGAGGCCCCGGTGCCCGGCTCGTTGTCGTCCTCGTCGTCGAGGTCGGCGTAGCGGGCGGCGTACTCCGCGTACGGGTCGTCGTCCTCCTCCTCCTCGATCGGCTCCGGCTCGATCGAAGAGGTGGACGGCGATACGCCCAGCTCGTTGGACAGACGGTTAGCGTCGAACCCGCCGCTGTTGTACTTCAGCTCGCGGGCGACCTTCGTCTGCTTGGCCTTGGCCCGGCCGCGCCCCATGGGTCGACCCCCTCAACGATGGGGCTCACGGCCCCGAGTCTGACACGTGTTCATGATCAGGACCGGCGCCTGCCCGAATGGGAGATGCCGTCCCTTGGAGCATTAACGGTACCTGTTTCCGCCGCTGGACGGTACGTCGTCGGTGTGACGTGGCGCGCACCGACCGCACCCGAGACCAGGTCTTTCCAGGTCAAGGGAGGTTTTGCGGCGGTTTTCGCGCTGTCCGGAGGTGTCTGGGGTCCGTCGTTCCAGGACTGATTATCCCCCCTAGGGGGACCTCGGATCACCCGTTCGGCCGGAGAAGTGAGAATCCGGTTCCACATCGTGATGCGCGGGGGGCCACGGTGACGGCCCCCCGCGCATCCGGGGTCGACGCGTTCCCGCGTCGCCGGCGGCGGCCGGATCAGCCGCGGCGGGCGCCCGGGAGCAGGACGGTGCGCAGCGCGCTGATCTCGCGCATCCGCTTCTCGGCCAGGCGGTCGGCGGCGACCGCCGGCGGGACGCCGTCGGTGGCGGCCCGGGTGAAGATCTCCAGGGTGGTGTCGAAGATCTTGGTGGCCTTGTTCTTGGCCCGCTCGAAGTTGAAGCCCTCGATCTCGTCGGCGACCTGGATCACGCCGCCGGAGTTCACCAGGTAGTCCGGCGCGTAGAGGATGCCGCGGTCGGCGAGGTCCTTCTCGACGCCGGCGTGGGCCAGCTGGTTGTTGGCCGCACCGCAGACGATCGAGGTGCCGAACTCGCCCAGCGCCGCGACGACGGGGTCGGTCAGCGCGCCGCCGAGGGCGCAGGGGGCGTAGACGTCCAGCTTCGCCTGGAGCAGGGCGGCGGTGTCGGCGACGACCTCCACGTCCGGGTGGGCGGCGCGCACGCGGTTGACGGCGGCCTCGAAGGGGTCGGTGACGACGACGGTGGCGCCGTCCGCGACCAGGTGGCCGACCAGGTAGTGGCCGACCTTGCCGACGCCCGCGACGCCGACCCGCTTGCCGCGCAGGGTCGGCTGGCCCCAGCGGGCCTGGGCGGAGGCGCGCATGCCCTGGAAGACGCCGAAGGCGGTCAGGATGGACGAGTCGCCGGCGCCGCCGTGCTCGGGCGAGCGGCCGGTCACGAACTCGGTCTCGCGCGCGACGACGTCCATGTCCTGGACGTAGGTGCCCACGTCGCAGGCGGTGATGTAGCGGCCGCGCAGGGACTCGACGAAGCGGCCGTAGGCCCGGAGCATCGCCTCGTTCTTGTCCTTGTTCGGGTCGCCGATGATGACGGCCTTGCCGCCGCCGAGGTCCAGCCCGGCCAGCGCGTTCTTGTAGGACATCCCGCGGGACAGGTTCAGCGCGTCCTCCAGCGCCTCCTCCTCGGAGGCGTACGGGAAGAAGCGGGTGCCGCCGAGGGCCGGGCCCAGGGCGGTGGAGTGGATGGCGATGATCGCCTTCAGGCCCGAGCTGCGGTCGTGGCACAGGACGACCTGCTCGTGGCCGTCGCCGGGGGCGCCGTCCTGTTCGGTACGGAAGATCCTGCTGAGCACGCCGGGTGCGGGGTGCGTGGCGGGGGTCTGTACGTCGGTCACTGTGGTGACTCCAGTATCGAAGGCCCGCTGCTGTGGTGCGGGCGCCTAAGGGGAAGCCTAGTCGGGCGCGCGCCGCCGATCGGCCCTCTTGTCCGAGCTTGTGCCGCTTGTCCGAGGGGTGAGACGAAAGGAGGTGCGGGGTGCGGGCGCGAACGGTTCGGGGGCGCGCCCTCCCGGGCTGGGGCGGCCCGTGCGACGATGCAGGACGTGACCGTGGTACGCACCTCCGTACAGCCGCCCTACGCCGCCCACCTGCGGGTCTACGAGCCCCTGGCCGCCTACCCGGAGCCCGAGCGGGCGCGCTGGCAGGCCTACGCGGCGGAGCACGGGCCGGACGCGGCCGAGGCGGCGCAGCCGGTCGCGGCGGCGGCGCTGGAGGAGCAGCGGGAGGCGCTCGCCGAGCTGGCCGCCCGGACGCCGCGGGCGCTGCCCGAGCGGGAGAGCGGGCGGGCGTACCTGCGGGTGGTGGACGGCGTGCTGTACGTCTGCCCGTGGGCGACCAGGCTGCGCAGCTGGCAGGCGCTGGAGGAGCTGCGGGCCGGGGCGCCGGTGGCGCTGCTGGACACCGCGCTGCCGCCGGTGGCCCGGGCGGCGGCCGAGGCGGACCGGGAGCGCTGGCGGGCCGAGCACCCGGACGCCCGGCCGTGGATCCTGACCAGCCGCTGGGAGGTGCCGGTGCGCTGGTTCCTGCCGTTCGGGGACGAGGACCGCTGCTTCGTACCGGGCGGGACGCCGGCGGCGGGCGGGGAGGTGCCCGGGGAGGTGCCCGGGGAGGCTTCCGGGGAGGCTCCCGGAGGAGGGGGAGAAGGGGAGCGGGGCGGCCGGGCGGCGGCGCTGTTCTACCTGGTGCCGATGGCGCAGGCGCGCCGGCGGGTGGCGCGGGCCTACCGGGCGCTGCGCGAGGCGGTGCCGGAGGGGGACCTGGCGCAGGGGGCGGAGCGGATCGGGCGGTGGCTGGAGGAGTTCCACCCGCGCTCGCTGGTGGAACTGGACTACGGGGGCCTGGTGCATCTGCTGGGGCCGGAGCGGTTGTTGGCGGACCGTTCGGCGGGGGAGCTGGAGGAGGGGCTGCGCGCGTTGCGGGCGGGGGACACCGCGGAGGCGTTGCGGGTGTACGGGGAACTGACGGTGCGCTGGCGCCGAGTGCTGGCGCTGCGGTACGCGAACTGACGTCCGACCGCCCGTGTATGACTGTAAGAGGACCAAGGGCCGCACGGCCGATGGCCAAGGTCCTGGTTCGGGTCAATAGCTGCCGAACGTGACACTACTCACCGTTGACGCGAACTTACCCCTATGTGCAAAAATGGGACAACCAGCCCAACTTCACGTGAGCATGCCCACTTTTGGGTGGTTCTGGAGTCGATGCGTGCTTTGCGGGGAAACGGAGGGTCTGGTCCCTTCGTAACCGGATGTCATCGCTGCGTGACTGTCCGTTATGGGGTGGTCCATCGCCATCCGTCGGCCTTGAACCCGTGAGGGGTCAATTTTGGCGGTTTGGTCGATAGGGCTGGACGGATGGTGTAGTTGTAGACACCAGGACAAGCCGTTCGTCCTATAACCGACTCGGCCCGTCTATGCCATTTCGGGCATCGCGGGCCAAGGTGCAGAATTTGAAGGATAGAACCGCCCTGGTTCGGTTCTCCCGAGGAGGCCGCTCATGACCGCTCGTACCCCTGATGCTGAACCCCTGCTGACGCCGGCAGAGGTCGCCACCATGTTCCGCGTGGACCCGAAGACGGTCACCCGCTGGGCCAAGGCGGGCAAGCTGACGTCCATTCGCACGCTCGGCGGCCACCGCCGCTACCGTGAGGCGGAGGTGCGCGCCCTGCTGGCCGGGATTCCGGCTCAGCGCACCGAGGCCTGATAGGCCGAAGGCTCTTTAAAGGGGCCGCTTACCGGACTCCGCCGGGTCCGGTAAGCGGCCCCTTTGCCATGCCCTCCGGCTGGCGGAATGCTGAACTCCGGATAACGATTTGATGCCCGAGGGGCGGGGGGGATTTACAGTGAATAGAAGTGCAATTTTACATATTAAATTAACGGTTCCTTGAGCGGGTCGTGTCAGGCCCGGTTTTCGAGGAGGGGTGGTGACGACCGTCACGCGGTCCGTCGCTTGTGGTCCGCGCCCGGACCGGGGTATAGCGGCGGACGACAAAAGCGAGAGGCCCGGAACCTGACGGTTCCGGGCCTCTCGCGCTACGGCGATCCCGACGGGACTTGAACCCGCGACCTCCACCTTGACAGGGTGGCGAGCTAACCAACTGCTCCACGGGACCAGAGTGTTCTGATCTCGTTCACTCGCTTGCCGCGCTGCGAACAAGACAGACTCTAGCCCATGGTGGGCCTCCAGGTCGAACTGGCTCCTGAAGGACCGCACGCAGCTCAGAGAGCGGCCCGCGCCGCCTCCATCGCCTTGGTGATCCGCTTCTCCGAGACCGGGCTCGGCGTGCCCAGCGACTGGGCGAAGAAGCTGACCCGCAGTTCCTCGATCATCCAGCGGATCGCCCGCACCTCCTCGGACGGCTGCTGCCCGGCCGGCACCGCCGCCAGCAGCTCCCCGTACGCCTGCTGCACCTGCTGCACCTTCAGCAGCTGCTGGGCGTCCCGCTGCGGGTGGTTGGGCAGCGCCTCCAGGCGGCGGTCCACCGCCAGCAGGTAGCGCTTGAGGTCCGGCAGCCGCTGCCAGCCGGTGGCCGTCACGAAGCCCGGGTGCACCAGCGAGGCCAGGTGCAGCCGGATGTCGTTCACCGCGTTCAGCAGCACCGGGCTGCTCACCGACTTCAGCCGGGTCGAGGCCTTGTGGAAGGCGATCAGCGCGGTGGCCGTCTTCAGGGTGGTGTCCGCGGACAGGTCGTACAGGTCCGCGCGTACCTTGTCGTGCAGCTTGCCGAACGCCGCCTCGTCCCACGCCGGGCCGCCGGCCAGGACCATCAGCCGGTCCGTCGCCGCCGACACCACGTCCTCGAACAGGGCGGCGATCGAGCCGTGCGGGCTGTGCGAGAGCGCCAGCTTCGCCTGGTTGCCCAGCCGGCCCTGGATCGACTTGGCGGGGGAGGTGGTGGTCAGCATCAGCAGCCGCCGGGTGCCCTCCCACATCGCCTGCGCCTGGGCCTCCGGGGTGTCGAACAGCTTGATGCCGACCGCGGAGCCCTCGTCCACCAGGGCCGGGTAGGCGCGCAGCGAGTGGCCGCGCGAGCGCTGCTCGAAGGTGCGCTGCAGCACCGGCAGGGACTCCGGCCAGGCGGTCAGCCCGCCCTGCTCGATGCCCTTGTCGGAGGCGGCCGAGGACAGCGTCTCCTTGAGCTTCGGCTTGAGCTTCAGCCGCAGCTCCTCCAGGTCCTTGGACTCGGCGAGCTTGCGGCGCCCGTCCACCACCCGGAAGGTCACCTTGAGGTGGTCCGGCACCCGCTCGTCGTCCCAGGCCTCCGGCGGCACGGTGACGGCGGTCAGCCGCTTCAGGGCGTGCTCCAGCGACGGGAGCAACGGCTCCTGGCGGTCCTTCACCTGGCGCAGCGCCGCCTTGGCGAAGTCCGGCGCGGGCACGAAGTTGCGCCGGATCGCCTTCGGCAGCGACTTGATGTACGCGGTGACCAGCTCCTCCCGCAGGCCGGGGATCTGCCAGTCGAAGCCCTCCGCGGTGACCTGGTTGAGCACCGGCAGCGGGATGTGCACCGTCACGCCGTCCGCGTCGCTGCCCGGCTCGAACTGGTAGGTCAGCTTGAAGCGCAGCTTGCCCTGCTGCCAGTGGTCCGGGTAGTCGGCCTCGGTGACGCCGTCGGCGGCGTCGTTGATCAGCATCGACTTCTCGAAGTTCAGCAGGTCCGGCTGCTCGTGCCGGGCCTTCTTCCACCAGGAGTCGAAGTGCCGGGTGGAGACGACCTCGTCGGGCAGCCGGGCGTCGTAGAACTCGAACAGGGTCTGGTCGTCCACCAGGATGTCCCGGCGGCGGGCCCGGTTCTCCAGCTCCTCGACCTCGCCGAGCAGCTTGCGGTTCTCCGCGAAGAACCTGTGGTGGGTCTCCCAGTCGCCCTCGACCAGCGCGTTGCGGATGAACAGCTCGCGGCAGAGCTCCGGGTCGATCCTCCCGTAGTTGACCTTGCGCTGGGCGACGACCGGCATCCCGTAGAGGGTGACCTTCTCGTACGCCAGCACCGCGCCGGCCTTCTTCTCCCAGTGCGGCTCGCTGTAGCTGCGCTTGATCAGGTGGCCGGCCAGCGGCTCGACCCACTCGGGCTCGATCTTGGCGTTGATCCTGGCCCAGAGCCGGGAGGTCTCCACCAGCTCGGCCGACATCACCCAGCGCGGCGGCTTCTTGAACAGGCCGGAGCCCGGGAAGACCGCGAAGCGGGCGCCGCGCGCGCCGCCGTACTCGCGCTTCTCCACGTCGAACAGGCCGATGTGGGAGAGCAGCCCGGCCAGCAGCGACTGGTGGATCCGGTCGGCGTCCGGCTCGGCGTCGGGATGGGGTTCCTCGATCGTGACGCCCAACTGCTTGGCGACGGTGCGCAGTTGGGTGTAGATGTCCTGCCACTCCCGTATCCGCAGGTAGTTGAGGAACTCCGCCTTGCACATCCGGCGGAACGCCGAGGAGGAGAGCTCCTTCTGCTGCTCGCGGACGTAGCGCCACATCGCCAGGTAGGAGAGGAAGTCCGAGGTCTCCGAGGTGAACCGGCGGTGCCGGTCGTCGGCGGCCTGGCGCTTCTCGGCGGGGCGCTCGCGCGGGTCCTGGATGGAGAGCGCGGCGGCGATCACCATGACGTCGCGGACGCAGCCGTTGCGGTCCGCCTCCAGCACCATGCGGGCCATCCGCGGGTCCACCGGGAGCTGGGCGAGCTTGCGGCCGAGCTGGGTGAGGCGTTTGCGCGGGTCCTTCTCGTCCGGGTCCAGCGCGCCCAGCTCGTGCAGCAGGTGCACGCCGTCCTTGATGTTGCGGGAGTCCGGCGGGTCCAGGAACGGGAAGGCGGCGATGTCGCCGAGGCCCGCCGCGGTCATCTGCAGGATCACCGAGGCCAGGTTGGTGCGCAGGATCTCGGCGTCGGTGAACTCGGGGCGGGAGAGGAAGTCCTCCTCCGAGTACAGCCGGATGCAGATGCCGTCCGAGGTGCGGCCGCAGCGGCCCTTGCGCTGGTTGGCGCTGGCCTGGCTGATCGCCTCGATCGGCAGCCGCTGCACCTTGGTGCGGTGGCTGTAGCGGGAGATCCGGGCGGTGCCCGGGTCGATCACGTACTTGATGCCGGGGACGGTGAGCGAGGTCTCCGCCACGTTGGTGGCCAGGACGATCCGGCGGCTGTTGGAGCGCTGGAAGACCCGGTGCTGCTCCGCCGAGCTGAGCCGGGCGTACAGCGGCAGGACCTCGGTGTTCTTCAGCTTCAGCCGGTTGAGGGCGTCGGCGGTGTCGCGGATCTCCCGCTCGCCGGAGAGGAAGACCAGGATGTCGCCCGGGCCCTCGGCCTGCAGCTCCTGGGCGGCCTCGCAGATCGCCTGGACCTGGTCCCGGTCGCGGTCGACGGCGTCGTCTTCGGCGTCGTCGGCAGTGTCCTCGGCGAGCGGCCGGTACCGGACCTCCACCGGGTACGTACGGCCCGAGACCTCGATGATCGGGGCGTCGCCGAAGTGCCGGGCGAAGCGCTCAGGGTCGATGGTCGCGGAGGTGATCACGACCTTGAGGTCGGGACGGCGCGGCAGCAGCTGCTTGACGTAGCCGAGGATGAAGTCGATGTTGAGGCTGCGCTCGTGCGCCTCGTCGATGATCAGGGTGTCGTACTGGCGCAGATCGCGGTCGGTCTGGATCTCCGCCAGCAGGATGCCGTCCGTCATCAGCTTGACCAGGGTGTCCTGGCCGACCTGGTCGGTGAACCGGACCTTCCAGCCGACCGCCTCGCCCAGCGGGCTGTCCAGCTCCTCCGCGACCCGCTCGGCCACCGTACGGGCGGCGATCCGGCGCGGCTGGGTGTGGCCGACCAGACCGCGCACGCCACGGCCGAGCTCCAGACAGATCTTCGGGATCTGGGTGGTCTTGCCGGAGCCGGTCTCGCCCGCGACGATCACCACCTGGTGGTCCCGGATCGCCGCCAGGATCTCGTCCTTCTTCTGGCTGACGGGCAGCTCGGCGGGATACCTGATCGTCGGGACGGCGCCCCGGCGCTGGGCGACCAGCAGCTCGGCGCGGTCGATGTCGGCGGCGATCTCGGCGGCGATCTTCTGCCGGGCCTCGGGCTTGCGGACCCGGCGGGCCCCCTCCAGGCGGCGCCCGATCCGCACCTCGTCGCGCAGGGTCAGCTCGGGCAGGCGGGCGGCCAGCTCACCGATTCCGGGGCCCTCGGCGGGCGCGGGGGCGGACTGGACTGCGGGAGAACTCACTGCGGGCATCCCTCTAGGTTCGCAAGGAGGCACGGCGGAGCGCACCTCGGTTTTCGAGCCCCTCCAGTGTCACAGCCGCCGGTGGCGAATCGCGAACGGCGGGCTGACGGGCCCGGGACCTTACCGGAGCGCGGCCTCGTCGGCGTCCGGCAGCCAGTCGCGGGCGGGGTCGTACTCCAGCCAGCGGCTGCGGGCGGCCTCGGTGGTGAACGCCCCGAGCAGCTCGTCGAGTCGGGGGTGCGGGTCGGTGGACGCGTCCTCCCGCCACAGGAGGGACCAGGCGTAGAGCGGGGTCGGCCCGGCCAGCGGGACGGTGCGGACGCCCGGGCGGTCGGGGAGCGGGGTGTCCGCGGGGACCAGCGAGAAGCAGGACGGGTCGGCGCGGACCTCGTCCAGGAAGTGCTCCAGGCCCAGATTGGTCGAGCCGACCCGGTGCGGGACGCCGAAGCGGGCGGCGAAGCGGGTCAGGAAGTCCAGCCGGTCCACCGCCGCCGGGTAGCGCAGGAGGCTGCCGCGCAGCTCCGCCGGACTCAGCACGGCGCGGTCGGCCAGCGGGTGGTCGGCGCTCAGCAGCGCGTCCACCGGCTCCAGCCGCACCAGGCGGTGCGTCAGCCCGGCATCGCCGCCGTCCGGCAGCGGGTGCACCCGGCCGAACCCGGCGTCCGACTCCCCGCGCAGCAGCGCCGCCGCCACCGACGGCAGGTCCCGGCCCGGCACCGGCTCCACCGCGAGCCCCGGCGCCGCGTCCACCGCCTGCGCGAGCGTGCGCATCGGTGCGTACAGGTGCCCCCACACGTCGATCCGCAGCGGCCGCGCGGCACATCCCACGGCGGCCACCGCGCGCTCCCCCTGCGCCAGCAACCGCCGCGCCGGCTCCAGGAACCGCTGCCCCGCCCCGGTCAGCCCCACCCCGCGCGCGTCCCGCTCCAGCAGCCGCACCCCGAGCGCCGCCTCCAGCCGCGCCACCCGCTTCGACAGCCCCTGCTGGCTGATCCCCAACCGCCCCGCCGCCCGCCCGAAGTGCGACTCCTCGGCCGCGACGACGAACCCCCGCACCTGCGCCAGATCCAGATCCACCCGGGCACCCTACGGCGTGTCCGGCGACGCCCGCGGGGCCGGGCACCGGGCACCGGGCGCCGGGGTGGTCCCGCGGCCGGCTCCACAACCGGTGGTTGTCGGTGCCGTCCGGCGGTTGTTGGACCGGGGGTGCGGCACGCGGTGGGGTGAGGGGGTGACCGACGGAGGAGTGGGGATGAAGGCGCTGGTGGCGACGGGGCGGATGGCGGAGCCGGTGCGGTTCGCGGAGGTGGAGCAGCCGCGGCCGGGGCCGGGGGAGGCGCTGGTGAAGGTCGAGGCGTTCTCGGTGAACCGGGGCGAGACCTTCCAGCTGGAGGCGCCCCGGGCCGGGTGGCGGCCGGGGAAGGACGTGGCCGGGCTGGTGGTGCAGGCCGCCGCCGACGGGTCGGGCCCCGCCGTGTGCCGACGCGTGGTGGGCCACCCGCCGGCCGCCGGCTGGGCCGAGTACGTGTGCGTCCCGACCTCCTCCCTCGCCGAGCTGCCCGACAGCCTGGACGCCGTACGGGCCGCCGCGCTGCCGCTCGCCGGCCTCACCGCGCTGCGGCTGCTCCGGACCGCGGGCGCGCTGGCCGGGCGGCGGGTGCTGCTGACCGGGGCCTCCGGGGGCGTCGGGCACTACGTCACCGAGCTGGCGGCCGCGGCCGGGGCCGAGCTGACCGCCGTCACCGCCTCCCCGGAGCGCGGCCGGCGGCTGGCCGAGCTGGGGGCCGCCGAGGTCGTCCAGGAGCTCGGCGAGGCGCGCGGACCGTACGACCTGGTGCTGGAGTCCACCGGCGGTGCCGCGCTGCCGCTCGCGCTGGCC
Source organism: Kitasatospora sp. NPDC023120 (assembly GCF_055560835.1). Taxonomy (NCBI): domain Bacteria; kingdom Bacillati; phylum Actinomycetota; class Actinomycetes; order Kitasatosporales; family Streptomycetaceae; genus Kitasatospora; species Kitasatospora sp. NPDC023120. The sequence goes on from NZ_JBVHHY010000018.1 coordinate 127,913, forward strand.
CGGCTGGCCCGGCGTGGCACCCTGATCTGGTTCGGCCAGGCCTCCCGGACGCCCGCCACCCTCGACTTCTTCGACTTCTTCAAGGGCCCGGAGTCGGCGGTCGTCCGGCACTTCCACTACGCCGACTCCGACGTGCCCGACGGCGAGGACCTGGCCACCCTGGTGCGGCTGGCGGACGAGGGCCGGCTGACCCCGGAACTCGGCCGGGTCGCGTCCTGGGACGACACCGCCGCCGTACTCACCGACCTGCGTGAGCGCCGGATCCGCGGCAAGGCCGTACTGACCGTCTCCTGAACCCCGCTCCCCGCCCGAAAAGAGCCCACTGCGGCTCCCCGCCCGACTTTCCGTTCGAAAAGAGCCCACCGTGCCCGATCTGTCGTTCCTCGACACCCCCGGCCTGCTGCCCGCCTTCGTCGCCGAGAACCGCCCCCGCGCCCACGGCGCGGGCCTGGACCCGTACGAGTACACCCGGGTCACCGACCCGCTGACCTCCCTGCACGACTGGCCCGCCGCCTGCCGCGCCGCCGGCCGCCGGTACGCCGAGGCGGCGGAGCGCGCCGCCGCCGAGGGCCGGACCGTCACCGCCGGTGAGGCGTACCGGAGCGCCGCCCGCTGGTTCCACTTCGCCGGGCTGCTCCCGCACCCCGACCGCACCGCCGCGGCGGAGGCGGCAGCCGAGGCCGACGAGGCGATACGGCGGGCGCTGGCGCTGCTCGACCCGGGCGCGGAGCGGCTCGAGGGCGAGGGCTTCGCGGGCTGGCTGCGCCGCCCGGCCGCGGGCGCCGCCCGGACGCCCGTGGTCGTGGTGGTGCCGGGGATGGACTCCGGCAAGGAGGAGTTCCACGCGGTCGTGGAGGCCCTGCTGGCCCGGGGCGTCGCCGTGCTCGCCATCGACGGACCCGGGCAGGGCGTGCTGGCCGCCGCCGGTGCGCCGGAGCCGGAGTACCACCGGGTCGTCGGACGCGCCCTGGACGCGCTCGCCCGCCACGACGACCTGGACCCCGCCCGGACCGCCGTGATCGGCCTCAGCCTGGGCGGCTACTACGCCGCCGAGGCCGCCGCCCATGAGCCGCGGCTGCGCGCCGCGGCGCTGGTCAGCGGCCCGTACCGGCTGGACTGGGACGGCCTGGTCCCGTTCGTCACCGCGACCCTCGCCCAGCGCTGCGGCGGGTACGCGGCGGCCCGCGCCTTCGCCGACCGGGTCGACCTGACCGCGCTCGCACCGCGGATCGCCGTGCCGCTGCTGGTGGTCGAGGGCGGCGAGGACCGGATCCCGGGCGTCACCGCCGCCACCGCACTCGCCGAGCACGCCCCCGACGCCGAACTCCTCCTCGTCCCACACGGCAACCACCTGCTCGGCAACGCCCTGCCGGAGTGGCTCGCCACCACCGCCGACTGGCTCACCGCCCGCCTGACCGGAGGGACGCCCGACGGCCGAGCGAGGTGAGGCCGAAGAGGAGGCCGCCGACCAGGAAGAACGGCTCGTAGCCGAAGGTCGCGAACCGGGCCATCGCGTCCAGCTCGGCACCGGACCGGCTGCCGGCGGCCAGGGCGACCCAGTCGGGCACGGACGGCGCGGCGTGCAGCACCAGCAGCGCGGTGGTGCCCCACAGCGCTGCGGTCAGCAGCCGGGCCGGCACCCGCCCGCCCCACCGCCGCACCGGTGCCAGCGCCACCGCCGCGGCCACCGCGCACAGCGGGATCGCGACCACGTCGATCACCAGCAGCGGGGTGCTGCTCCACACCGACCGGCCCTCCGGCAGCCCGAGCCGCCCGTCGGCCAGCCAGTACAGATACACCAGCGCGAAGGCCACCGCCCACCCCGCCGCCACGTACCCGGCCTTCGCCGCCACCCGGTTCCAGCCCGTGTCCCTCGTCGTCTCCATGCCTCCACGGTCCCGCCCCGCCCCACCCGACGGATCGTCCCCGCGACGGTTCCCCCTCCCCCTCCGAGGGGATCCGGTCCGGCCGGGGGGAGGGGGACTCCGGGAGTCAGTACGGCAGCAGTCCGTCGGCGTACCCGGGAACGACGAAGCCCCCGTGGCGAATTCGCCACGGGGGCTTCCCGGTTGTGGCCAGGGCCGGGGCCGAACCGGCGACCTTCCGCCTTGTCGGTCCGCTGGGCGGCCCCGAGGCCCTTGAGCGTGGCGAGGAGGCGGTCCACGTCGTGGTCGTTGCGCTGACGCAGGAGGCGGAGGCGGTCTTCGGGAAGGTCGTCGAGGACGAAGAACCGGGACAGCGTCTCCCACACCGCGGTCCGCAGCTTCTGCTCCGGCACCGGAAGGTCGGCGGCGTAGAGGCTCGTCAGCACCGCCCGCAGCCCGGCGGGGTACTCCTCCGAGAGCATGGAGCCGAGCCACCCGGAGGGGAGCACCGCCTCGCCGATGCGCGGCAGGGCCTCGAACAGCGCGTCGAGGATGCGCTCGGGGTCCTCCAGTACGCGCGCGTTCTTCTTGACGAGCACCAGGCGGCCGCCGGTGACCCGCAGCAGTCGGGCCGCTTTGGCCCATTCGACCAGCAGGTTCAGGTGGTACAGCTCCTGGCTGGACTTGGTCTTGAAGGTCCTGTCACCGATGGCCGGGTCGATGGTGTCGTCGGTCTCCAGAAGAGCGACCAGGGCCCGCGCGTCCGCGAGGGTGACCTTGCCTGTCTGGGTGAGCTTGCGTCCCGCGCCGATCAGCTGACGAGACCTCGGACCTGCTCGATGGTGCCTGGCTGCTCGGGTTCCATCGCTGCTTCCTGTCTGCTCCGGGCTTTGACGGATTCCATCACGGAGGATCGGCATTCCCGCCAGGGTCGCCGTGATGAGCGAGTACCAGTACTACGAGTTCCTGGCGATCGATCGGCCGCTGACCAGCGACGAACAGGAGCAGCTGCGGTCGCTGTCCACTCGGGCCCGGATCACCGCGACCAGCTTCACCAACGAATATCAGTGGGGCAATTTCCGCGGCGACCCTCGGCGGATGGTGGAGCGGTACTACGACGCCCACCTCTACCTGACCAACTGGGGCACCCATCAGGTGATCCTGCGCCTGCCCAAGGGGCAGCTCCCGCTGCAGGCGCTGGAGCCGTACTGCTTTGACGAATGCGTCGAGGCGTGGACGACCAAGACCCACCTCGTCCTGGACCTGCGCAGCGAGGATGAGAGCGGCGACTGGGTCGAGGGTGCCGAGGACTCACTGGGTGCCATCGCCGGGGTGCGGGCCGAGCTGGCCGTCGGTGATCACCGCGCTCTGTACCTCGCATGGCTGTCCGCCATCGGCGCCTGGGCACTCCAGGAGGACGATGAGGAGGCCTACCGGGAAGCGGTCGAGCCCCCGGTCCCGGCCGGGCTCGACCGGCTCACCGCACCGCAGCGGGCGCTCGCGGACTTCCTGCGCGTCGACGCCGACCTGCTGGCGGTCGCCGCCCAGGCCAGCCCGCCGGCCCCCGCACCTCGGAAGAGCCCCGGGAAGAAGGAGCTGGCGCCGCTGATCGCCGCGCTTCCCGAGAAGGAGAAGGACAACCTCCTCCTGCGCCTGGCACTGGGTGATGAGCCTCAGCTGGGAGCCGAACTCCTGCGCCGGCTGCACGGCGAACCGTCTGCCGTGACCGTGCCGGGGCAGCGCTCCGTCGCGGAACTGCTGGACGCGGCGCATGCGCGAGTCACGGAACGCCGGCAGCGCGCCGAGCGGGTTCGAGTCGAGGCGCGGGCGACGAGGCTGACCGCTCTGGCTACCGACGAGGAAGTGATCTGGCGCGAGGTCGAGAACCACGTCGCCCGTAAGCAGGCGGCCCGCGACGACGTCGCCGTGGCCCTCCTGGTCGAACTCCGTGACGCTTGTGACCACGTCGGGCGCGGCCTTCAGTTCCGGCAGCGGCTGGCCGCGCTCCGCGAGCAGTACCGGCACCTGCCCGGCCTGTTGCGCCGGCTCGACGACCGGGCACTGCGAGGCTGATGCCTGTCCGTCTCAGTTGCGGGTAGGGGTCGCCGAGAGACACCGGGGCCCCAGGCGGCGATCCAGCTGCTGGTGTCAGTGGCCCTCGGTCCAGAACTGCTGGAGCCGCGCGATCGCCTCGGCCTTGTCCAGCTCGGCGACCTGGTCCTCGGTGAGTCCGACGCGGTTGATCAGCATGTAGACCAGGTCCACGGGAAGCGCCTCGCGTGGTGGTTCAGGTGCGCCTCGATCGGGAAGCATGCCGTCCAGGACGCAGGGCCAGAAGACATCCTCCGTCACGTCCAGCTGATCGCGGAGGATGTGCGCCCACATGCTCGCGCCGTACACGGTGCGGTCGACCGGATGCGACACCCGAGTACGCAGGATCCGCCCATCGGGGAGCCCGAACTCATACGTGATGTGGTGGGTGCCGGTGCGGCCGCGCGCGTCACGTACGCGGTCCCAACCTTCGACCTTGCAGAACTGCTCGTGCCGTTCGCGTGTCGGCTGAGGCCAGGTCACTTCGCGACTCCGAGCAGCCAATCACGGAGCTGCGCGTCGTCGCTGAGACCGATCAACTGAACCAGGCCCCAATTGTCACGATGATTGGGCGCGTTAAGAAGCCGGTCCTGCCAGTCCTCCGCGTACTCGCGAAGCGCGTCGATCATCTCGTCGATGGCCTCGTCGAACGTGGCGCCGTCCGCGGCGACCGGCAGGCCGGGGAGGAACACCGACCAGCCACCGCCCTCAGCGACCACCTCGGCCTTGGACGAACACAGCAGAGTGAGAGCGTGGCGCAGCCGCCCCGCGTCGACTACCGCCGCATACCCGGTGTCCCGGCGAACGGTCGCGACCCGGCCCTGCCCGGCTGCGTCCAGCAGATCCTTCAGGTGTGCGCGGGCTTCGGTGTAGCTCTCGTAGTGGACTGCTGTCATGGGGAGCCTCCTCGTCCGAGAACCAGGGTCGCGCCCCGCTGGGAAGTACGTCAAGTACGTCACGTACTCGCTCTCAGCGCCGGTGACCCGTCCGCCGCGCCGTTGGCGTCAAACAGCACGAAAATGCCCCCGAAGCGATCTGCTTCGAGGGCATCGTGCCTGGTCAGGCGATGTGGCCAGGGCCGGGGTCGAACCGGCGACCTTCCGCTTTTCAGGCGGACGCTCGTACCAACTGAGCTACCTGGCCGTACTGCACCGTCTCTTGCGAGACGAGCGATCCCGACGGGACTTGAACCCGCGACCTCCACCTTGACAGGGTGGCGAGCTAACCAACTGCTCCACGGGACCTTGTAGTGGCGAACCACTAAGGTCTTGCGGCACTGCACTTTACTACGGTACTGCGTGCCCCCAACGGGATTCGAACCCGTGCTACCGCCTTGAAAGGGCGGCGTCCTGGGCCACTAGACGATGAGGGCTTGCGGCCTGTCCCGCTGTTTCCAGCGTTCGGGGACGTCGAGAAGCATATGGGATGCCGGGCGGAACGCCAAAACGGGTTTCGGCCGGGTGGGTGGGGCGGGTGGGGGAGGGGGTGCCGGCGGGGTCAGGACCAGCCGAGTTCGTCGAGCTCGTGGTCGTCGAAGCCGAAGTGGTGGGCGACCTCGTGGATCACGGTGGTGCGGACCTCCTCGACCACCTGTTCGCGGGTCTCGCAGTGGCGCAGGGTGGGGCCGCGGTAGATCAGGATGCGGTCGGGGAGGACGCCCGCGTACCACTCGCCGCGTTCGGTGAGCGGGGTGCCCTCGTACAGGCCGAGGAGTTCGGGGTCGCTCGGGTCGGGTTCGTCCTCGACGAAGATCGCGACGTTGTCCATCATGGCCGCGAGCTGCGGGGGAATCTGGTCGAGCGCGTCGCTGACCAGCGTCTCGAACTCTTCCCGGGTCATCTCCACCGGATCATTGTCGGGTCTGGGGTGACGGTGTGCCAGGTGGCGGAGGCCGGTGTTTGATGGCTCCATGACGACCTCGGAGGGTGCCTTGGGCGACGCGGTGGACGGTCCGCCCCGGACCCCGCCGCCGGTGGTGGCGCGGGTGCGGAACCGGCCGCCGGTGCTGCGCGGGCAGGGGCCCGCCGTGGCCGTGGTGGCGGTCGGCGGGGCGATCGGGGCGGTGATCCGGTACGCGGCCGGGCTCGGCTGGGAGACCGGGCCGACGGCCTTCCCGTGGACGACGCTGCTGGTCAACGTGGTCGGCTGCGCGGTGATCGGGGTCTTCCTGGTGGTGATCACCGAGGGGCGGCAGGCGCATCCGCTGGTGCGGCCGTTCTTCGGCACCGGGGTGCTGGGCGGTTTCACCACCTTCTCGACCTACGCGGTGGACGTCCGGCGGCTGCTGGAGGCGGGCCGGCCGGGGCCGGGGCTGGCGTACCTGGGGCTGACGCTGCTGGGCGCGCTGGTCGCGGTGTGGGCGGCCGCGGGGCTGACCCGGCGTCTGGTCCACCGCGCGGTCCGCCGCGGGGCCGTGGCGCGCGGGGGTGCGCGGTGAGCCGGCTGAGCGGGCCGGCGCTGCGGCTGACGGTGCTGGTCGGGGAGAGCGACCGGTGGCACCACCGCCCGCTGTACAGCGAGATCGTGCACCGGGCGCGGGCGGCCGGGCTGGCCGGGGCGAGCGTGTTCCGGGGGATCGAGGGGTTCGGGGCGTCGTCGCTGGTGCACACCACGCGGCTGCTGTCGCTGAGCGAGGACCTGCCGGTGGCGGTGGTGGTCGTGGACGAGGAGGAGCGGGTGCGGGCGTTCCTGCCGCAGTTGGACGGGCTGGTGGCGGAGGGCCTGGTGCTGCTGGACCGGTGCGAGGTGGTGTCCTACAGCGGGCGCGGCCCCGGCGGTGATCCGGGTGCGGGAGTGTCGGCGGAGTGAACTGGCTGCTGGTGGTGGCGGGCGCGGTGGTCGGCGCGCCGCTGCGGTACCTGACCGACCGTGCGGTGCAGTCCCGGCACGACTCGGTGTTCCCGTGGGGGACGTTCACGGTGAACGTGGTCGGCTGCCTGATCCTCGGCACGGTGACCGGGGCGGTGGCGGCGGGCGCGGCGTCCTCGCAGCTCCAACTGCTGCTGGGGACGGGCCTGTGCGGTGCGCTGACCACGTACTCGACCTTCTCGTACGAGACGCTGCGGCTGGCCGAGACCGGCGCCGGGCGGTACGCGCTGGCGAACGCGGTCGGCAGCGTGGCGGCCGGGCTGGCCGCGGTGTACGCGGGGGCGGAGCTGGCCTCGGCGCTCTGGGGCTGAGAGGGCGGGCCGAGGCACGGACCCGGGGGAACTGCCGGGTCGGCCGTGTCCCGTCCGGCCGGGCGCGCGTTGGGCACCGAAAGCGGCCGCGCGCGAGTGGGCGGCCCGGGTGGGGCGGTAGAGAGGGACCTCGGTGGCTTCGGTGCGGGCGGTTCGGGCGGTTCGGGCGGTAGGAGCGGTACGGGCGGCGCGGGTGCGGGTGGCGGCGGCTCCGGTGCGGCGCGCGGCGGTGCTGCGCTCGCGCGCGGTCCGGGCGGCGACGGTGCTGACGGTGGCCGGGCTGGGGCTGACCGGGTGCATGTCGGTCGGTCCGGCGGCGGTGGAGAGGCACGGCGGGGTGGCGCCGGTCGGGCAGGCCGGTTCGGCGGCCAAGCCGGGTGCGACGGGCGGTCCTTCGGCCTCGTCGGCGGCCGGGCACCCGGGTGGTGCGTCGGGGCGGCCGGAGCGACCGGGGGGCGTGCAAACCGAGAACGCGCCGGGTGGGGCCACGGCCGCGGCGCCGGGCGAGCCGCTGCCCGGCGGGACGGGCACGGTGACCGGTGTCGTCCCGGTGCCGGGGGCTCCCGAGGGCGCGCCGGGCGGCGGTTCGGCGGGCGGGGTGAACACCAGCCCCGCGCCGCACCCGAGCGGCGGCCCCACGGCGGGCTCCGGTGGTACGGGCGGCACCGGCGAGGGCCGCTCCGGTGGTCCGGCGGGTTCCCCGTCCGCCACCCCGAGCAGCCGCCCGTCGAGCACCCCCGAGCCCGAGCACAGCTCGCCGCCCGTGACCGTCCTGCCGACCCCGGAGCCCTCCTCGGGCAGCTCCGGCTCCTCGGCGCCGAGCCCGCGCGCCGGTACCGGTACGGGTGTGGGCGCGGGTGTGCACCCGTGAGCCCGACCGGCCCGGGCATCGTGGGCCGACCTGGATATCAGTGGGCTGGCCTGGGCATTTGCCTCCGATCCGGAGGTTCCTCTATGGTGGTAGATCGTTCGTTTGATTCATTTGACTGGCGCCCTATTCCCATCTGGCGCCCTTGGCGCGTTCCGGCGATCCGTGGCTGACCGCATAGAGGCGGTTGTGAAACAGAACCCCGGACTTAGGCGCGTGCCACTTCCGGAAGGTTTTGCATGTCTCTCGTTGACGACGCCCGCTTCGCCATGCCCGCGAACGAGGCTGCCGCCGATGTCACCGACACCATCGACACCATCGACACCGCCGCCGACGAGGTGATCGCCGAGGCCGTGGAGGCCACCGAGGAGGCGGCCGCCGAGCCGACCATCACCTTCGGCGACCTGGGCCTGCACGACGACGTCGTGCGCGCCCTCGCCAAGCGCGGCGTCACCACCCCGTTCCCGATCCAGGCCGCGACCATCCCGGACGCCCTGGCCGGCAAGGACGTCCTGGGCCGCGGCCGCACCGGCTCCGGCAAGACCCTCAGCTTCGGCCTGCCGCTGCTGACCCGCCTCGCCGACGGCGAGCGCACCCGCGCCAAGCACCCGCGCGGCCTGATCCTCGTCCCGACCCGTGAGCTGGCCATGCAGGTCGCCGACGCCCTGGAGCCCTTCGGGTCGGTGCTCGGCCTGCGCCTCAAGGTGGTCTGCGGCGGTACCTCGATGTCGAACCAGATCTACGCGCTGGAGCGCGGCGTCGACATCCTGGTCGCCACCCCGGGCCGTCTGCGCGACCTGCTCAACCGCGGCTCCGCCAAGCTCGACGACGTCCAGACCGTGGTCCTCGACGAGGCCGACCAGATGGCCGACATGGGCTTCCTGCCCGAGGTCACCGAGATCCTCGACCAGGTGCCGGCCGGCGGCCAGCGCCTGCTGTTCTCCGCCACCCTGGAGAACGAGATCGACACCCTGGTGAAGCGCTACCTGAAGAACCCGGTCACCCACGAGGTCGACCCGTCGGCCGGCGCCGTCACCACCATGACCCACCACATCCTCGTGGTGAAGCCCAAGGACAAGGCGCCGATCACCAACGCGATCGCCGCCCGCAAGGGCCGCACGATCATCTTCGTCCGCACCCAGATGGGCGCCGACCGCGTCGCCGAGCAGCTCATCGAGGCCGGCGTGAAGGCCGACGCGCTGCACGGCGGCATGACCCAGGGCGCCCGCACCCGCGTCCTCGGCGACTTCAAGGACGGCTACGTCAACGTCGTCGTCGCCACCGACGTCGCCGCCCGCGGCATCCACGTCGACGGCATCGACCTGGTCCTGAACGTGGACCCGGCCGGCGACCACAAGGACTACCTGCACCGCTCCGGCCGCACCGCGCGTGCCGGCCGCTCCGGCGCCGTCGTCACCCTGGTGCTGCCGCACCAGCGCCGCGGTGTCTTCCGCCTGATGGAGGACGCGGGCGTCGACGCCAGCCGCCACATCCTGGACCAGGCCTTCGACGCGGAGGTCGCCCGGATCACCGGCGCCCGTTCGCTGACCGAGGTCCAGGCGGAGAGCGCCGCCAACATCGCCGGTGCCGCCGAGCGCGAGCTCGCCGACATGACCCGCCAGCTGGAGCGCGCGCAGCGTCGCGCCACCGAGCTGCGCGAGGAGGCCGACCGCCTCGCCGCCCGTGCGGCGCGCGAGCGGGCCGAGCTGGGCATCGAGGACGAGGAGCCGGCCGCCGCCGAGGAGACCGGCGAGTCGACCGCGGCCGAGGCCGCCCCGGCCGCCGCCGAGGCCCCCGCCGCCGCGCCGCAGACCGAGGACCGCGCCCCGTCGTACCGCGAGGCCCGCAGCGAGCGTCCGGCCTTCGGCCGTGACCGCGACCGTGACCGTGACCGCGACGACCGCCGTTCCGGTGGCTTCGGTGGCCGCGACCGCGACGAGCGCCGCTCGGGCGGCTTCGCCGGCCGTGACCGTGACGACCGTCGCTCGGGCGGTTTCGACCGTGACCGCGGTGGCGACCGTGGTGGCTTCAACCGTGACCGCGGCGGCTTCGCCGGCCGTGACCGTGACGACCGTCGCTCGGGCGGTTTCGACCGTGACCGCGGTGGCGACCGTGGTGGCTTCAACCGCGACCGCGG
>NZ_JBVHHY010000018.1:138150-201010 GCF_055560835.1 Kitasatospora sp. NPDC023120
GGCGGCTTCGCCGGCCGTGACCGTGACGACCGTCGCTCGGGCGGTTTCGACCGTGACCGCGGTGGCGACCGTGGTGGCTTCAACCGCGACCGCGATGACCGCGGCGGCCGCTCCTTCGGTGACCGTCCGGCCCGCTCCTTCGGCGACCGTCCGTCCTTCGGCCGGGACCGCGACGAGCGCGGCGGCAGCAGCCGTCCGTTCTCGCGCCGCGACGACCACCGCTCCGGCGGCCGTCCGCAGGCCGACCGCGGTGGCTTCAACCGTGACCGCGGTGGCTTCGACCGCGACCGCAGCAGCGACCGCGGCGGCTTCAACCGCGACGACCGCAAGCCGCGCTGGAAGAACTGACCCGGTACGGGCGGTAGCCGACCGCCCGTACCGGCTGAACACGCGAAGGGCCCGCTCCGTCTCCGGAGCGGGCCCTTCGCGTTCCCCCGATGCCCCCCGATCCCCCCGACACCCCGTCATACCCCCGAGGTGTTGTTCTGGAAGTGAGAATAACCTGTGGCGCGCGGGCGCGGTAGTCCCGTAGCGTCCGGGGCATGAGCAACAGACTGCATGACGTGGCACGGGTGAACGAGGAGATCGCCGCGCGGGGGAGCTACCGGACGACCGGGGGCGAACTCGTGCGGGTGGGGGAGCAGTTGACGGCGGCACAGGCCGGCACGGTGTCGTACGCCCCGGCGGCGCTGGACGCGCTGGTGGCGGCGGGCGAGCCGGGGCCCGGGCCGCGCGGGAGCACCGAGGTGACGGCCGAGGGGAGCGTCGAGGCCGCCCGGCGGCTGGTGGCGGCCGGGGAGGGCCAGGTCGGGGTGCTGAACTTCGCCTCCGCGCGCAATCCCGGCGGCGGGTACCTGCGCGGCGCCCGCGCCCAGGAGGAGGACCTGTGCCGCAGTGCGCTGCTGTACAGCTGCCTGGTGGAGGCGCCGGACTACTACGAGGCGCACCGGGCCTCCACCGACCTCCGGTACAGCCACCGGGTGATCGTCTCGCCCGGGGTACCGGTGATCCGCGACGGGCGCGGCGAGCTGCTGGCGCAGCCGTACCCGGTCACCTTCCTGACCTCGCCCGCGCCCAACGCCGGGCAGCTGGAACGGCGTTCGGCCGGCACCGACGTCCGGGGCGTGCTCGCCGAGCGGGCCGTGCGGGTGCTCGCGGCGGCGGCCCGGCACGAGGTGCGCGCGCTGGTGCTCGGCGCCTGGGGCTGCGGGGTGTTCCGCAACGACCCGGCGCAGGTCGCCGAGGCCTTCGAGGGCGCGCTGGCCCGGTACGGGGCGGCATTCGAGCGGGTGGTGTTCGCGGTCTGGGACCGTTCGCCGGTCTCGGCGAACCGGGCCGCCTTCGAGGCCCGGTTCGGTGCGGCGAGCGGGTCCTAGCGGGGCCCGGTACGGCGGGCGGGTCCTAGCGGGTCTTGCGGTTGCGGACGGACAGCGCCGTCGCGGCCGTGGAGGCCGCCGCGACCACACCGGTGACGGCGAAGACGGCCGGCCAGGCGCCGATCTTCTTCGCCAGCGGGTGCGAGCCGCCGAAGGCCGCCACGTACAACCCGGTCAGCGCCGCCGCGGCGCGCGTGCCCGAGCTCCGGCGCCACTGCGCGGCCGCCCCGGCGCCGGCCACCGCCAGCACCGCGCCGCCCAGCTCGCGCCGGCCGGTCCAGCGGGCGACGCCGTAGCCGCCGACCAGACCGCTCGCCGCGGTCAGCGCGGCGGGCGCGGCGGCCGAGAGCACGTTCGGGACCTTCGCCATCGTCGACTCCACTCCTCGGGGCTGTGTCGGATTCCGACCATAACCCGACCTGACGCGCGGCCTCCCGGCGGCTCCTCCCGGCACGTCCTACCGGCACACGGTCTACCGGAAGGCCTCCGCGGCGGACTTCCCCGGGACGGTCCGGGCCAGCCACCGGGCCGCCTCCGCGGGGTCGAGCACCCGCTCCAGCCGCAGGTCGCCCGGGACCTCCTGGATGAACCGCCCGGCCGACCAGGTGCGCTCGTACGGCAGCGGCTCCAGCACCAGGGTGCGCACGCCGTCCAGCACCGGGATGTCGCTCGGGGTGCCCTCGTTCCAGAGCCAGGAGCCGTCCGGGGCGACCAGGTTGAAGGCGCCGGTCGCGATGAGCCGGCGGCCCTCCAGGTAGGCCGTGCGGGCCAGCGCCACCACCTCCGGGTCCTGCCGCGCGCCCGGCAGGTGGCCGCCGCCGATCAGCACGTCGGCGAGCAGGGTGTGCAGCTGGAAGGTGTCGCTCAGGCCGGTCATCCGCAGCAGGTAGCCGGTGCCGCTGGGGCGGTCGAGCACCAGCAGCGGCTCGTCGTCCAGCACCAGCGCCAGGTGGGCGAGGCCCTTGAAGTCGTGCTGCTCGCCCTCGTACCGGCCGAACAGCTCCACGAGCACCTCGGTCACCCCGGCGGCGCGGGCCTCGGCGCGGACCGGGGCGTGCGAGTACACCGCCCAGGACGCCTGCTGCCACAGGTGCAGCGTCCACCAGCCGACCACGGCCAGGTGGGCGTTCCACTCGTCCAGGTGCGCCGGGTCGGCGATCCGCTCGTGCGCCTCGGCCGGGTCGTCGTGCTCCGGGTCCGGCAGCGGGCCGCCGCCGGTCTCGGCCCAGCGCCGTGCCAGCAGCTGCGCGCCGGTCAGCGCGCCGCGCAGGCCGGCCAGCACCGGGCCGGCGCAGGCGACCGGGTCGGCGCCGTGCTCCACGCAGGCGCCCACCACCATGGCCAGGTGGGAGCGGGGGAACGGCGGGGCGTCCGGCAGCAGCGCGGCCAGCCGGGGGCCGGCCGCCACCCGCTCGTCCGGGCCGGCCGCCCCGAACAGCCCGCCGACCAGGCCGAGGACGGGGCCGAAGCGCTCGTCGTCCCCGGCGGCGACCACCGCCTCCAGTTCGGCCACGACTTCGAGGAGGTTGGGCTGCTGACGGTGCGACGGTATCTGCTCGGTGGACATTCGCCGCAGCATAGGCGGCGGAGCCGATCCGGTCGAAACGCCCCGTGCCGCACGCTCCGTAGCGGCGCCCTCCTCGGCTGTGGGGCCTGTCGGTGCCCGGTGGCAGACTTCGACCGTGACTGACTCCGCGATCACCGACGGCAGCTACCTCGTCCGCAACGTCGGCAGCGGCCTGCTGCTGCAGGTCGCCGACGCCTCCCGGCGCAGCGGCGCCCGGATCGTCCTGGGCGCGGACGACGGCAGCGACGCCCAGCTCTGGCACCTCACCGCCGTCCACCCGGGCGGCGCGCTGTTCCACCTGGAGAACGCCGGCAGCGGCAAGCGCCTCGACGTCACCGGCGCCTGCCCGGACGACGGCGTGCCCATCCAGCAGTGGGGCGCCAACGCCTTCGGCGCCCAGGAGTGGCTGCTGGAGGCGCACGTGGACGCCCCAGGGACGTACACGGTCACCAGTTTCATCAGCGGCAAGCCCCTGACGGCGCCGGAGGCCCCGGACGGCGTCGTGCAGCAGTGGGAGGACGTCGACGCGCCGACCCAGTGGTGGCGCTTCGAGCGGCGGTCCTGAGGACCGTCCGGTCTCAGGCCGAGAGGTTGGTGCGGACGGCGTCCAGTTCGGCCTCGGTGACGCCGTGGTGGTGCAGGTAGGCCGCGACCGTGCCGTGGTGGGTGTGGATCCAGCCGAGGGAGGAGGCGAGGAGCTCGGCGCTGACCGGGCGGGAGACGCGCTCGGTGCCGGTCTCGTCGAGGTACGGGATGGGGCCCTTGTCCAGGCCGAGACCGAGGTTGGAGAGCAGGAAGTCGGCGGTGATGTCGGCCTCGGAGGCGCCCAGCAGGGACTGGAGGACGGCGATGGTGAGGCCGGTGCGGTCCTTGCCGACGGCGCAGTGCACGAGGACGGCCAGCGACGTCGGCGCGGCGAGGCGGCGCGTCACGGCGGCGAGCGAGGGGCCGGCGGTCTCGGCCATGAAGGGGTAGAGCGCGGCCTGGTCCTCCGGCCAGGGCCGGTCGGTGTCGCCGCGGTCGGCGGGCAGGGTCGGCAGGTGGAGGGTCTCGTGGTCGAGTCCGTGCCGCTGGTCGGGCCAGACCTCCAGCTCGAACGGGCTGCGCAGGTCGATCACCGTCCGCAGGCCGAGGGCCTTGACCCGCCGGGCGCCCTCCTCGGTGAGCGTGTGGAAGGACCCGGAGCGGTAGAGCACGCCCCGGCGCAGCGAGCCGATCCCGCCCGCGTCACGGAAGTTGCGCACACCGGGGATGTCGATGAAGGCGTCGGTCATGGCCTCCACGGTACGGGCGGGGGTGGGCGCGCGGAAGGAAACCGGAGGGGGCCGTTCGGTGGCGGGGCGGCGCTGTCCGAAATCGGCCCCCGACGCGGTGCGGGTCGGAGCTCAGCGTCCGCCGGAGACCTCCAGGAAGGCCCCGGTGGTGTACGAGGCGGCCGGGGAGAGCAGGAAGAGGATCGCCTCGGCGACCTCCTCCGGCTGCCCGCCGCGCCGCATCGGCAGGCCGGGGGCGACCCGGTCGACCCGTCCGGGCTCGCCGCCGAGCGCGTGGATGTCGGTGTGGATCAGCCCGGGGCGCACCGCGTTGACCCGGATCCCCTCGGCGGCGACCTCCAGGGCGAGGCCGCGGGTCATCGAGTCCACCGCGCCCTTGGCGGCCGCGTAGTCGACGTACTCGTTCGGCGAGCCGATCCGGGAGGCGGCGGAGGAGACGTTGACGATGGCGCCGCCGCGCCCGCCGTGGCGGGTGGACATCCGGCGGACGGCCTGGGCCGCGCACAGGAACGGGCCGGTGATGTTGGCGGCCCAGATCCGGTTGAGCCGGTCCTCGTCGATCTCCTCCAGCCGGCACTGCTTCTCCAGCGTGCCGGCGTTGTTCACCAGGCCGGTGAGCAGGCCGAGTTCGGTGTCCACGGTGGTGAACAGCCGTTCCACCTCGGCGGTGCGGCTGACGTCGGCGCGCACGGCCAGGGCGGTGCCGCCCTCGGCCCGGATGGCGTCCACGACGGAGGCCGCGGAGGCCTCGTCCGCACGGTAGTTGACGCAGACCCGGTAGCCGCGGCGGGCGGCCAGCCGGGCGGTGGCGGCGCCGATGCCTCGCCCGGCACCGGTGACGAGCAGGACTTCGTCGGTGGTGGTGGTCGACATGGTCCGTACGCTACCCGGTCGTTGGGCCGGATCCACCCGCCGCGGCGGCCCGCAGCGCCGCGATCTTCGGAGCCCGGCTCTTCGGCGAGTCGAGGCTGAAGCCGCGGGCGTCGCCGAGCTCCTCGCGGACGAAGGTCTCGGTGCGCGCCACCGCCTCCCGCAGGGCGTCGTCGAGCGGGACGAAGGGCAGCAGGACGAGTTCGGAGCGCTCGGTGTCGTACTCCCAGAGCCCGACGATCCGGCCGCGGTCGAGCACCACGTGGGTCTGCGGGTCGGCCTCGGTGCCGAAGGCACGGCCGGCCCGGCCGGCGGGCAGCGGGCGGGCGGCGTCGGCAGGGTCGAGCAGCCGGGGCAGGTCGCGGTGCAGCAGGTGGATGCCGTCGATGCCGGCCAGCAGGGTGTAGTGCGGCTTGCGCGGCACGGTGAACTCGGTGAACTCCTCCGCGAGTTCGGGCGGGAGCAGGAGCTCGGAGCCGGGGCCGAGCGGGACCAGGCCCGCCTCGGCGACGGCCCGGCGGGCGGTGGCGGCGGTGAAGCCGGAGAACCAGCGGAAGTGCTTGAGGGTGGCCGGACCGGCCCAGGAGAAGTAGCGCCGGGCGAGGTCGACGGCGTCCCCCGCGGCGGGCTGGTCCCAGCCGACGTAGCCGTAACGCTGCTGGTCCAGACGGCCGTTGACGGGCACCCGGCGGATCCGGCCGCGCGACTGCATCAGCCCGAGGGCGAGCGGCAGGGTGGTGGCGAGGCCGCGCTTCTTGCCCGCCTCGCCGAGCGGGCGGACGGCGTCGCCGACCGACTCCCGGATCGTGGTCGGATCCAGCGGCTCGTCCTCGGACAGCACGCGCTCGATGGCCAGACAGAGCTTCTCCACCTCGTCCCGGCCGACCCCCAGGTGCTTCTCCGCCGCGACCAGTTCGCCCACCGGCGCGGCCGCGCCGGCGGCCAGGCCGAGCGCGAAGTCCGCGGCCGGCAGCACGTACGTGCAGCCCCGCGCGGACGGCAGCTCGTGCACCTCCAGCCGGGCCACCGCCGCGTCCACCGCCGCCCGGCCGAGCCCGGCCCGGGCGAACAGGCCCAGGTACGGCGCCGCGCCGCCCACCGAACGGGCCCAGCCGGTGGCGGCCAGCACCCCGGCGGCGGACGCGCCGGTGTGGGGGCGGTCCAGCCACTGCCGGTGCGACCACCAGGCCCGCAGCTTCTCGACGCCGACGGCTGCCGCCGCTTCCACGTGGGGATCGTGCTCCATGGGGCCCAGTATCGGCGGCGGGGCGGGCCCCGCACCGGAATTCGCTCGCCCGGCGCGGCCCGTTCCGGAGAGGATGCCCCTCTGCCCGTTCCGCAGCCCGCCCGTAGGCCTCCCGGGAGGAGACCGCCCGTGCCCGCAGCCCTGCCCGTAGCCGACACCCCGGGTACCGTCCTGCTCTCCGGCATCGTCGGATCCACCGCGTACGGCTTCGCCCACGCCGGCTCCGACCTCGACCGGCTGGGCCTGTTCGCCACCCCCACCGAGGAGTTGCACGGTCTGCGGCGCCCGGCCGAGTCGCACGTCGGCACCGAGCCGGACGTCACCCTGCACGAGGCCGCCAAGTGGTGCCGGCTCGCGCTGGGCTGCAACCCGACCGCCTCGGAACTCGTCTGGCTGCCCGACGACCTGTACGAGACCCGCACCCCGCTCGGCGAGGAACTGATCGGCATCCGCGCGGCCTTCCTCAGCGCACCGGCCGTCCGGAAGGCCTATCTCGGGTACGCCGACCAGCAGTTCCGCAAGCTGCTGACCCGTGACACCACCGACCCGGCCACCCGCCGCCGGGCCGCCAAGCACGCCCGCCACCTGGTCCGGCTGGTCGAGCAGGCCGTCCTCCTGCACCGCAGCGGGCGGAACCTGATCCGGCTGCCCGACCCCGAACGGATCCGCGAACTCGGCGAACGCATCGCCGACCGGCCCGCGGTCGCCGAGTCCCTGCTCGCCGACGCGGCCGACCGCCTGGCCGGCCCCGGCGTCCTCCCGGACGCCCCGGACCCGCGCCCCGCCGAGGACTGGCTCCGCCGGGTCCGCGCCGCCCACTACGCCCCGCCGGACGGCACCCGCACCCCGCCCCGGGAAGCGCCCCGCACACCCGGCGCGCCCGCGCAATCCACTGGCGGAGCCCTGGGCCCCACCGGGTAGGATCACCGTGGCCCTCCCCACCGGGACCAAGGCCGCGGGGCACTAGCTCAATTGGCAGAGCTGCGGACTTTTAATCCGTAGGTTCAGGGTTCGAGCCCCTGGTGCCCCACCGCGATGCAGCACCCCGGCTCGTTCCAGCGCCGGGGTGCTGTCGCGTTTCGGAGCCCTGTTCCGGACACCGGCTGTGGCGGTCGGCCGGTGGTCGGCCGGCCTCACCTGGCTCGGCGCGCTGGAGGCGGGCCTCGGCGGGCAGTGCGAGGCCCTGATCGCCGAGCGGCTCGCCGCCCCCGGCGCCCCGCCCATGCGCAGTGGTCCCGCCCCTTCGACGCCCTGCGCGCCCAGGGCCACGCGCCGGCCGCCGTCCTGCTCGACCAGGACCCGTGCGCCGTCGCCGTCCTGCCCTATCCGGTGCACGTCGCCCTGCCCGGTCGGCGGGCGGTGCGCATGCGTCAGCGGTGTGCGTGAACGGGGACTTCAGGGAGGGGAGCGCCGGAGTGGCGTAAGTCACGCCGGAATGGGGTGGTTTCGGCTGTTCTGCCCGGTGGCTGCCCGGGTGCCGGTGGCCTTGTCCGCCGACCGGAGGTCGGTGATCGCGTCGGGCCAAAATATGATCGGAAGCCACGATTGTCGGCTGGTGTCGACGGTCGTATGTGCAACCTGGGAACGGTTGGGGCCGTCTCTCTGTGTGCGGTGCGCCAGATCGTCCGGGGCGTCGCTTCCGTCGGTGAAAGGTACGCGCATGTCAGGTCAGTGGGACGAGGGCCCGGCCCGGGGCGAGGACCCGTCCGGTGCGCTCACGACCGAGGGCACCGGGAGCGGTGGCGCCGTGCCGTCCCCGCGCTCGGGCGGACGGGCGCAGGCCCGTCGTGCCGCAACCCAGGGCAAGGGCGGCCGCGGCGGGGGCAGGGCGGACTCCGGGGCCGGCGGACGGGCGGCAGCGCGCAAGAACGCCAAGCCGAAGAAGAACGTGAAGAAGATCGTCGCCTGGTCCGCGGCGGGCGTGCTGGTGCTGATCGCCGGCGCGGGCGGCGCGATCTACTTCAAGCTGAACGCCAACATCAAGTCCTTCGACGCCGACGCGATAGCCGCCGACCGCCCGCCCGAGGCGAAGGCCGACGCGGACGGCAACAGGCCAGTCAACGTGCTGCTGATCGGCTCGGACAGCCGCGGCAAGAACAACGCCGACCTCGGCGGCGGCGAGGACGGCGGCGCCCGCTCGGACACCACGATCCTGCTGCACGTCTACGCCGACCACAAGCACGCCGTGGGCATCTCGATCCCGCGCAACGCCCTGGTCACCGTCCCGTCCTGCAAGCTCCCCAGCGGCAAGTGGACCAAGGAGCGGACCAACACCCGCTTCAACGAGGCCTTCGCCACCGGCGCCACCGACGACGGCAACCCGGCGTGCGCGCAGAACACCGTGGAGAAGCTGACCGGGATCCGGGTCGACCACACCCTGGTGGTCGACTTCAGCGGTTTCGCCTCGATGACCGCCGCCGTCAACGGCGTCGACATCTGCCTGCCGAAGCCGATCTACGAGGGCGACATCAACCCCAACCTGCACAAGAAGGGCGAGCTCGTCCTGCCGCAGGGCAAGCAGACGGTCCAGGGGCAGAAGGCGCTCGACTACGTGCGCCTGCGCCACGGCATCGGCGACGGCTCCGACATCGGTCGGATGAAGCGCCAGCAGGCGTTCCTCGGCTCGCTCGCCAGCAAGATCAAGAAGGACGGGATGAGCCCGACCAACCTGCTGCCGCTGGCCGACGCCGCCACCAAGTCCCTGACCGTCGACCCGGGACTGGACTCGGCGGACAAGCTGCTCTCCTTCGGGCTGTCGTTGAAGAACATCGACATGCACGACCTCAAGTTCGTGACGGCCCCCTGGCGCTACCGCACCCAGGACGCCGACCTGGACCTCGTCCAGCCGGACGTCAACAAGCTCTGGGACACCCTGAAGGCCGACCAGACCATCGACGGTCAGAACGCCACCGGCCAGCAGTCGGACGCGGCCGCCGGCAGCAGCAGCCCGGCTCCGCAGCAGCCCGCGCCCACCACCCCACCCGCCCCGGTCGGGGACGCGTCCAACGCCGCGATCAAGGTCTCGGTCTACAACGGGACGACCGCCAACGGCCTGGCCGGCAAGGGCACCGACCTGCTGAAGGCCGCCAAGTTCAGCGCCCAGACGGCGGGCCAGGCGGCGAGCACCAAGTACAAGACCACCACGATCGAGTACGGCTCCGGGCAGAAGGCGAACGCCGAGAAGATCGCCGCGCTGTTCCCGGGCGCCGAGCTGTCCTCCGGCAGCTCGCGGGGCATCTCGGTGATCGTCGGCCAGGACTTCGCGGCGACCGTCGGCGCCGGATCGCCCGCCGGGACCGCCGGCGCCACCCCCGGCGTCCAGGCCCCGCCGCAGCCGCTGCCCACCACCGTCACCAACGACGCCCGCTCGGCGGACGACGACATCTGCGCCAACACCACGTACGGCAGCGGCGGCTGACCGCACCCACCGGCGAACGGGCACGACCCCCGGACCGGCGCCCCCGGGGCGCGTGGGCCCGGGGGTCGTGCCATGGTGGCCGTGGGGCCCTGTCCCGGGCCCCGTCCCGGGTCGTCCCGGGTCTCGAAAGGCGGACCCCATGCCCGAGATCGCCCTGCAGTTCGACGTCGCCGCGCCCCGGGCCGTCGTCCTCGCCGCGCTCACCACGCACGACGGGCTGACCTCCTGGTGGACCACCGCCGTGGACCGGGAGGACGACATCCTGCTGTTCGACTTCCCCGAGGTCCCCGAGCCGTTCCGGCTGCGCGTCGAGCGCGCCGACCAGGACCGGGTGGTGTGGACCAACGCCGGGGCCTTCCCGCCGCACTGGGCCGGTACCTGGATCAGCTGGGAGCTCGCCGAGCAGCCCGAAGCGGCCGACCGCACCCGGCTGCTGTTCCGGCACGGCGGCTGGCAGCCCGGCAGCGAGGAGGGCGTTCCGGCGGTCGCCGGCACCTGGGCGGAACTGCTGGTGCGGCTCAAGGACTACGCGCAGAGCGGCAAGGTCCAGCCGTACTTCGTCACCGCCCACCGCCACGACGCCCCGTGAACCCGCCGCCGGCCCTCTGAGCCCCGGGACGGGCGTCCGGTGGCGGGATCGCGGCGGCGGGCCGATGGTGGCGGTGTACCGCCGTCGCCCGGGAGGCCCCGCACATGCCCGTAGTCACCGACCCCTACCTGCCCGGCACGCCCTGCTGGGTCGACCTGATGGCGAGCGACCAGCAGGCCGCGCTGGTCTTCTACCGCGACCTCTTCGGCTGGCAGGGCGAGGTCGGACCGCCCGAGTTCGGCGGCTACGCCGTGTGCACGCTCAACGAGCGGCCGGTCGCGGGGATCATGGCGCGGGTGGTACCCGAGGGCCAGCCGGCCCCGCCCGTCGCCTGGACCACCTACCTCGCCTCGGACGACGCCGACGCCAGCCACCGGGCGATCGCCGAGGCCGGCGGCACGATCCTCTACGAGCCGATGGACCTCGGCACGATCGGCCGGATGCTGGTCGCCGCCGACCCGACCGGAGCGGTGTTCGGCGTCTGGCAGGCGATGGACTTCATCGGCGCCGGCGTGGTCAACGAGCCGGGAGCGCTGGTCTGGAACGAGCTCAACACCGCCGACACCGGCGCGGCCGGCCGCTTCTACCTGCCGGCACTCGGACTGCGCCCGGCCACCATCCAGGGCATGGACGGCTGCTACTCGCTCAACATCGGGGACCGCACGGTGGGCGGCATGCAGCCGATCCCCGACTACCTGGCGCCGGGCACGCCCTCGCACTGGATGACCTACTTCTCGGTGGACGACACCGATTCCACCGTGGACGCCCTGGTCAAGGCGGGCGGCTCGGTGCTCCAGCCGCCCTTCGACCTGCAGTCCGGCCGGATGGCCGTGGTCGCGGACCCGCAGGGCGCGGTCTTCGCCGTCATCCAGGCGCCCGAGGCGCAGCTGCCGGACTCCCCGTAGCGGCCGCCCGACTCCCCGTAGCGGCCGCCCGGCTCCCCGTGGCCGCCTGCCCGGCTCGCCACGGCCGCCGTTCCCGCGACGCGCCGCCGGGAATCGGCGGCTTCCCCCCGTTCCCGGGTAAGACTGCACCCATGCTGGGGCTACCGGACGACATCCGCGCTTTCCTCTTCGACCTCGACGGGGTGCTCACCCAGACCGCGAAGGTGCACGCCGCGGCCTGGAAGGACACCTTCGATGCCTTCCTGCGCGCCGAAGCCGCCCGCACCGGCGGGCCGTTCGTCCCCTTCGACGCCGTCATCGAGTACGACACCTACGTCGACGGCCGCCCGCGCCTCGACGGCGCCCGGGCGTTCCTGCACAGCCGCGGCATCGACCTGCCCGAGGGCACGCCCGGCGACCCGCCCAACTCCCGTACCGTGCAAGGGATCAGCCGGGCCAAGAACGACACCGTGCTGCGGCTGATCCGGGAGCAGGGCGTCCAGCCGTACCAGGGCTCGGTCGCCTACGTGCGGCGGCTGCGCGCGGCCGGGCTGCCCAGTGCGGTGGTCTCCTCCAGCGCCAACTGCCGTGACGTGCTGCGGGCGGCGGGCATCGAGGAGCTGTTCGACGTGATCGTGGACGGCAACGTCGCCAAGGCCGAGGGCCTGCCCGGCAAGCCGGCTCCCGACACCTACCTGTACGCCGCCCGCGCGCTCGGCGTGGAGCCCGCGCACGCCGCCGTCTTCGAGGACGCGCTCGCCGGGGTCGCCTCCGGCCGGGCCGGCGGCTTCGGCGCGGTGGTCGGGGTGAACCGCACCGGGCAGGCCGCCGAACTGCGCCGCGACGGCGCCACCGTGGTCGTCG
Source organism: Kitasatospora sp. NPDC023120 (assembly GCF_055560835.1). NCBI lineage: Bacteria > Bacillati > Actinomycetota > Actinomycetes > Kitasatosporales > Streptomycetaceae > Kitasatospora > Kitasatospora sp. NPDC023120. The sequence continues at coordinate 150,239 of NZ_JBVHHY010000018.1, forward strand.
AGGACCTTTCCGAGCTCCTGGGAGATCAAGGAGAGAAGGCATGAGTCCGACGGACAACTTCACGATCGACCCCTGGCAGATCACCGAGAACGGCCTGGACCTGGCCGCGATGGCCCGCGCCGAATCCGTGTTCGCGCTCTCCAACGGGCACATCGGCCTGCGCGCCAACCTGGACGAGGGCGAGCCGCACGGCCTGCCCGGCACCTACCTCAACGGCGTCTTCGAACTGCGTCCGCTGCCGTACGGCGAGGGCGGCTACGGCTACCCGGAGTCCAGCCAGAGCGTCATCAACGTGACCAACGGCAAGATCATCCGGCTGCTGGTGGACGACGAGCCCTTCGACCTGCGCTACGGCGAACTCGTCAGCCACAAGCGCTGGTTGGACTTCCGCGAGGGGCTGCTGCACCGTGAGGCCGAATGGACCTCTCCGGCCGGGCGGACCATCCGGGTGCGCTCCTCGCGGCTGGTCTCGCTCACCCAGCGCGCCGTCGCCGCCGTCGACTACAGCGTCGAAGCGGTGGACGGCCCGGTGCGGATCGTGCTGCAGTCCGAGCTGGTCGCCAACGAGCAGCTGCCCGGCGGCCCGGAGGGCGACCCGCGCGCCGCCGCCGTCCTGGAGGCGCCGCTGCAGCCCGAGGCGCACCACGCCGGCGGCACCAAGGCCGTCCTGGTGCACCGCACCCGCTACAGCGGCATCCGGGTCGCGGCCGGCATGGACCACATCATCGAGGGCCCGGAGAAGTCCGACACCGTCGCCGAGGCCGAGGTCGACCACTGCCGGATCAGCGTCACCACCGTGCTCGAGGCCGGACAGCGGCTGCGGCTGGCCAAGTTCATGGCCTACGGCTGGTCCGCCACCCGGTCGCTGCCCGCCGTCCGCGACCAGGTGGAGGCCGCGCTGACCGCCGCCCGGTACACCGGCTGGGACGGACTGATCGCCGAACAGGCCGAATTCCTGCGGGAGTTCTGGGAGACCAGCGACATCGAGATCGAAGGCGACGTCGAACTCCAGCAGGCCGTCCGGTTCGCCGTCTTCCACGTCCTGCAGGCCGGTGCCCGCAGCGAGGAACGGGCCATCCCCGCCAAGGGGTTGACCGGTCCCGGCTACGACGGGCACAGCTTCTGGGACACCGAGACCTTCGTCCTGCCGGTGCTCACCTACTGCCTGCCCGCCGCCGTCAACCAGGCCCTGCGCTGGCGACACACCACCCTCCCGCTGGCCCGCGAGCGAGCCGCCCAACTCGGGCTGTCCGGCGCGGTGTTCCCGTGGCGGACGATCCACGGCGAGGAGTGCTCCGGGTACTGGCCGGCCGGCACCGCGGCCTTCCACATCGGCGCCGACATCGCCGCCGCCGTCGCCCGCTACGTCCGGGCCACCGGGGACGAGGAGTTCGAGCGCGAGTACGGGCTCGAACTCCTCGTCGAGACCGCTCGGATGTGGCGCTCGCTCGGCCACCACGACGTCGCCGGGAAGTTCCGGATCGAGGGCGTCACCGGCCCCGACGAGTACAGCGCCATCGCCGACAACAACGTCTTCACCAACCTGATGGCGCAGACGAACCTGCGCGCCGCCGCCGAAGCCGCCGTCCGCCACCCGCGCGAGGCCGCCGCCCTCGGCGTCGACACCGAGGAGAGCGCCGCCTGGCGGGACGCGGCCGCGGCGATGTTCGTCCCGTACGACGAGGACCTCGGCATCCACCCGCAGGCCGACGGCTTCACCGACCACCAGGTCTGGGACTTCGAGAACACCCCGCCCGAGAAGTACCCGCTGCTGCTGCACTTCCCGTACTTCGACCTGTACCGCAAGCAGGTAGTCAAGCAGGCCGACCTGGTGCTCGCCATGCAGGTCCGCGGTGATGCCTTCACCGACGAGCAGAAGGCCCGCAACTTCGCCTACTACGAACGCCTCACCGTCCGCGACTCCTCCCTCTCCGCCTGCACCCAGGCGGTCATCGCCGCCGAGGTCGGCCAGCTCGACCTCGCGTACGACTACACCGCCGAAGCCGCCCTCATGGACCTGCACGACCTCGGCGGCAACACCCGCGACGGACTGCACATGGCCTCCCTCGCCGGTGCCTGCGTCGCCCTGGTGGCGGGCTTCGGCGGACTGCGCGACCACGGCGAGACGCTCTCGTTCCGCCCCCGGCTGCCCTCCGGGCTGATGCGGCTGAGCTTCTCCCTGATGGTGCGCGGAAACCTCCTCGGCGTCCGGATCACCCACGAGGGGACGACGTACACACTGCGCCGCGGCGAGATCATCCACCTGCGGCACGACGGCGAGGCGGTCCAGGTCAAGGCCGGGAAGCCGGTCACCCTGCCCACCACCGCGCCGCCCGCCCAGGAGCGCGTCGCCCAACCCCCCGGCCGCGAACCCTCCCGCCGCCAACCCCACGCCGGCCTCGCCGCCGGCAAGCTCGGCCAACAGGACCACCTGGCAGCGGAGTAGCCTCCCGGCGCCCGCCCGCGTCGTCACCCGTTCGGCCCACCCCGGCTGCGTCGGTGCTCACCCGGGCGGAGGGTGCAGGTGCCCAGGGCGTATCTGGCAATTCGCGTCGCGAGCCCGACTGGAATGGTCAGACACGCCCTAGGACAACCGGCGCCCAGCGAAGGAGTCGCACCCGTGGCGAGCGTGGCCGAACAGATGGTGGAGGTGCTCCGGCAGGCCGGGGTGGAGCGGGTCTACGGCGTCGTCGGCGACAGCCTCAACCCCGTCGTGGACGCCATCCGCCGGGCCGAGGGCATCGGGTGGGTGCACGTGCGCAACGAGGAGGCCGGTGCCTTCGCGGCCGCCGCCGAGGCCGAGCTCACCGGCCGGCTCGCCGTCTGCGCCGGCTCCTGCGGCCCCGGCAACACCCACCTCATCCAGGGCCTCTACGACGCCCAGCGCAGCGGCCTGCCCGTCCTCGCGCTCGCCTCGCACATCCCCTCCGGCCAGATCGGCACCGGCTTCTTCCAGGAGACCCACCCCGAGCGGGTGTTCACCGACTGCAGCAACTGGTGCGAGATGCTCTCCACCCCCGCGCAGCTGCCCCGGCTGCTGCGGATCGCCGTTCAGCACGCGCTCGGCTCGCACGGCGTCTCGGTGCTCGCCTTCCCCGGGGACGTCGCCGCGCTGCCCGCCGCCGGGCCCACCGGCACCAGCCACTTCCTCACCGAGCAGGCCGTCGCCGCACCGCCGTGGTCCCAGGTGCAGGAGCTGGCCCGGCTGCTCAACGCGGCCCGCAAGGTGGTGCTGTTCTGCGGCGCCGGGGTGCGCGGCGCACACACCGAGGTGCTGGAGGTGGCGCAGGCCCTCAACGCGCCCATCGGGCACTCGCTGCGCGGCAAGGAGTGGATCCAGTACGACAACCCGTACGACGTCGGCATGAGCGGCCTGCTCGGCTACGGCGCCTGCCACGAGGCGCTGCACTCCGCGGACCTGCTGCTGCTGCTCGGCACCGACTTCCCGTACGACTCCTTCCTGCCGCAGGCGCACACCGTCCAGGTCGACCACGACGCGACCCGCCTCGGGCGCCGCACCGCGCTCGAGCTGGCCGTCCACGGCGACGTCGCCGCCACCCTGCGGGCCGTGCTGCCGCTGCTGGAGGCCAAGCGCGACCGCGCCTTCCTCGACGCCATGCTGCGCAAGCACTGCCGGGCCCTGGAGGACGTGGTCGGCGCCTACACCCGCGACATCGAGAAGCACCTGCCGATCCACCCCGAGTACGTCGCCTCCGTCCTCGACGACGTCGCCGCCGAGGACGCGGTGTTCACCGTCGACACCGGCATGAACAACGTCTGGGCCGCCCGCTACCTGCAGCCCAACGGCCGCCGCCGGGTGATCGGCTCCTTCCTGCACGGCTCGATGGCCAACGCCCTCCCGCACGCCGTCGGCGCCCAGCTCGCCAACCCCGGACGCCAGGTGATCGCGATGGCCGGCGACGGCGGCATCGGCATGCTCCTCGGCGAACTGCTCACGGTGGCGAAGCACCGGCTGCCGGTGAAGACGGTGGTGTTCAACAACGGCGCGCTCGGCATGATCAAGCTGGAGATGCTGGTCTCCGGCTACCCGGAGTCGGAGATCGACAACGGTGACGTGGACTACGCCGGGATCGCCCGGGCGATGGGGATCCCGGCCAAGCGGGTGGCCGAGCCGGCCCGGGTGCGGGAGGTCCTGGCGGAGGCGCTGGAACGGCCGGGCCCGGCCCTGGTGGACGTGGTCACCGACCCCAACGCGCTGTCCATCCCGCCGCACATCACCGCCGCCCAGGTGAAGGGCTTCGCGCTGGCTGCCGGGCGGACGGTGCTCTCCGGTGGCGTCGGACGCATGGTCGACCTGGCCCGGAGCAACCTGCGGAACATCCCCCGGCCCTGAGTTCCGCGGCGGGTTTGCCTCAGAGGCAAAATTCTTGCCCGGGCGGCACGGCGGGTGTCCACTGGGCACATGACCAGCAGCTCCACCGGCGCCCCCGCCGCAGGCGACCAGCTCGACGACCAGGAGGTCGTCGGCCTCGCCGCCCGCCTCCGCGAGCACCGGCTCAGCAGCCGCCTCACCCTGGAGGTAGCCGCCGCGCGGGTCGGACTCTCCCCAGCGTATCTGTCCCGGCTGGAGACCGGTCGGCGGCAGCCCTCGCTGCCCGTCCTGCTCGGCCTCGCCCGCGCCTACGGCACCTCGGTGTCCGGCCTGCTCGGCGAGACCGTGGCCGAACCGGACCCGGTGGTCCGCGGTGGCGCCATCGAGCCCGGCCGGGCCGGCGGCTGGGGCTACCGGCGGGCCGGGGCCCCCGGCCGCGCCATGCAGGCCCTGCGGGTGCACGTCCCGCCGGGCGTGCAGGACGCGGTGGTCCGGGTCCACCCGGGCGAGGAGTGGCTGTACGTCCTGCGCGGCGAACTCCGGCTCACCCTCGGCGACCGCGTCCACCACCTCGGCGTGGGCGACTCCGCCCACTACGACTCGCTCACCCCGCACTGCATCGCCGCCGAATCCGACCACGGCGTCGAACTGCTCTTCATCCACACCCTGCTGCAGAGCCCCGGCGGCGAACTCTGCCTCGGCGGCGGATCCGCCGCGACCCACTGACCTGCCGTCAGAACACCTCGGAGGAGATCACCATGGCCGATCCCACCACCGCCACCCCCGCCGTTGCCGGCGCCGCCGGCGCCGCCGACACCCCCACCGGCCCGAAGACCATGGACGCCGGCAAGTGGGCCAACAAGCGGGTCTACCTCCGCCTGGTGATCTACACCGCCGGCATCCACGTCTTCGCCGGCTTCATCATGCTCCTGTTCGAACTCGGCAGCCGCAACAAGTAGTCGGCACCTCGGCCGGCCGCCCGCCCCCACCCCCGAGGGCGGGCGGACCACTTCCACCCGCCGCCTCACCTCACTCACGTCCTGCGCAGGAGCTCGCCGAGGGCCTGGGTCGACGCTCCCGCCCCCTCCCTCCCCCGCCCCCTCCTTTCTCACGCCCTGCGCAGCAGCTCGCAGAGGGCCTGCACCGCGGCCGGAAAGGCGTGGTCGGGCGGGGTCGCGTAGCCGATGACCAGGGAGGGCGGGGCAGTGCCGGGCCCCGGGGTGGCGCGGTGGCGGGTGAGACCGCCGAGGGAGATGCCGGCGGCCTCGGCGCGGGTGAGGAGTTCGGGTTCCGGGGTGGAGTCGGGCGGCAGCCGGACGACCGCGTGCAGACCCGCCGCGATGCCGGTGACCCGGACCTGCGGGGCGTGTTCGGCGAGTGCGGCGACCAGCCGGTCGCGGCGGCGCCGGTAGTGCAGGCGGCAGCGCCGCACGTGGCGGTCGTAGGTGCCGGAGGTGATCAGCTCCGCCAGCGTCAGCTGGTCGAGCACCGGGGACATCGTGTCGGCCAGCTCCTTCAGCCGGGCGACCGGCTCGACCAGGGCGTCCGGCAGGGCGAGCCAGGCCAGCCGCAGGCCGGGCGCGAGGCTCTTGGCGGCGGTGCCGGCGTACACCACCCGTTCCGGGTCGAGGGCCTGCATCGCGCCGAGCGGCTGCCGGTCGTAGCGGAACTCGCCGTCGTAGTCGTCCTCGATGACGTACCGGTCGTGCTCGCGCGCCCACCGCACCGCCTCCGCCCGGCGTTCGGCGGACAGCGGGGCGCCGGTGGGGAACTGGTGGGCGGGGGTGAGCAGGACGGCGCCGGGGCGGGTGTCGAGCCGGTCGACCAGGGCGCCCTCCTCGTCCAGCGGCAGCGGGACGGTGGTGAGGCCGGCGGCCCGGACGACGGCGTGCTGCGGCGGCAGCCCGTACTCCTCGACGGCGAGGGCGCGGGCGCCGCGTTCCCGCAGGGCGGCGCAGAGCAGGCCGAGGCCCTGGGTGACGCCGGTGCAGACGAGCAGGTGGTCGGGGTCGGTGCGGACGCCGCGGACCCGGGCGAGGTAGTGGGTGAGCGCCTGCCGCAGTTCGATCCGGCCGAGCGGACTGCCGTAGTCGAGGGCTTCGTGGGGTGCGGTGGCGAGGGCGCGGCGGGCGGCGGCGAGCCAGGCGGTGCGGGGGAAGAGCGAGAGGTCGGGCCGTCCGGAGGTCAGGTCGTGCCGGGCGGTCCGCCGGCGCGGTGGCACCGGGGCGCCGGTCCGCCTGCCGCGGGCGGGGGTGTCGGCCGCGGCCCGCCGGGCGACGGTGGTTCCGGAGCCCTGCCGGGAGTTCAGCCAGCCCTCCGCGGTGAGTTGGCCGTACGCCTCGACCACGGTGTTGCGGGCGATCCCGAGGTCCTCGCCGAGGGCGCGTGAGGAGGGCAGCCGGGTGCCGGGCGCGAGCCGTCCGTCCTGGACGGCTTCGCGCAGGGCGTCCTCCAGGGCGGCGCGCAGTCCGGTGCCGGCGGCGCGCCGTTCGGTGAGGTCCAGGTGCAGGTCGCCGCCGAAGGAGGTCCAGGAACTGGTCACGGGCCCCATTTCACCAGGTGGAGTCCGTCTCCGCAGTCATCGGGACGATCGCGGAGGGCCGCTCGGGCGGGCGGTAGTGTGGGCGGTGGTAACTGCGTTCTCCTCCTCGTCGGTTGGCGTCCCCACCGAACCGACGGATCCCGATGCGAGGATGTGACAGGTGACCGGAGAAAGCTTTCCGACAGAGCCGGCAGAGCCGGCAGAGCCGGCAGGACTGGCAGAGCCGGCAGAGCTGGCAGAGCTGGCAGCGCGGTTCGAGGCCGAGCGCCCCCAACTGCGTTCGGTGGCCTACCGGATGCTCGGGTCGATCGCGGAGGCCGAGGACGCCGTCCAGGAGGCCTGGCTGAAGCTGAGCCGCAGCGACGTCAGCGGGGTGCGGAACCTCGGGGCGTGGCTCACCACCGTGGTCGGCCGGGTCTGCCTGGACCAGTTGCGCTCCCGCACCTCCCGCCGGGAGGACCCGCTGCCCGAGCAGGAGGGGCAGGTGCGGCTGCCGGATCCGGTGGTCAGCGGGCTGGCCGCGCTGGACCCGGTGCACGAGATCCTGGTCGCCGACTCGGTGGGGATCGCGCTGATGGTGGTCCTGGAGGCGCTGTCCCCGGCGGAGCGGGTGGCCTTCGTGCTGCACGACATGTTCGAGGTGCCCTACGACGGGATCGCCGAGGTGCTGGGCCGCACCCCCGCCTCCACCCGGCAGTTGGCCAGTCGCGCCCGCCGTCGGGTGCAGGGCGCGACCCCGCCCGCGGACACCGACAACGTCCGCAAGCGCGAGGTGGTGGAGGCCTTCCTCAGCGCCTCCCGGGCCGGTGACTTCGAGGCCCTGCTGACGGTGCTGGACCCGGACGTGGCGGCCCGTTCCGACGGCGGCGCGCTGGTGCCGAGCGTGCTGCGCCGGGGTGCGGCGGACGTCGCCTCGCAGGCGATCGCCTTCGCCCGGTTCGCGGCCGGCGGCGAACTGGTCCTGGTCAACGGCTCGCCCGGGGTGGTGTCCTTCGCCGACGGCCGTCCGCTGTCGGTCATGTCCTTCACCATCCACGCGGGCCGCATCACCGAGATGAACATCCTGACCGACCCGACCCGGCTGGCCGCGTTGGGCCTGACGGCCTGAGGACCCGGGGTGCCCCGAGGCCGTCCGGCACCCCGCCGGACGGCCCGGGAGCGTTCAGGCCAGGCCGCCGGTGGCGCGCAGGTTCTGGCCGGTGAGCCAGCGGCCGTCCGGCCCGGCCAGGAAGGCGACGACGTCGGCGACGTCCTCGGGCAGCCCGAGACGGCGCAGCGGGGTGAGCCCGGCGACACGGGTGAGCGCCTCGGGCGGGTTGGTGCCGCGCAGCAGGTCGGTGTCGGTGGCGCCGGGCGAGACGGTGTTGACGGTGATCCCGCGCGGTCCGAGTTCGACGGCGGCGACGGCGGTGAGCTGCTCGACGGCGCCCTTGCTGGCGGCGTACGCGGCGATGCCGGGGACGGGCCGGACGGTGTTCGCGGTGGAGATGTTGACGATCCGTCCGCCGTCGCGCATCCGGCGGGCGGCGTAGCGGACGGTGGTGAAGGCGGCGCGGGTGTTGACGCCCAGGACGGCGTCCAGGGCGTCGTCGTCCATCTCGGCGAGCGGGGTGGGGACGAAGGGCCTGGCGGCGTTGTTCACCAGGACGTCCAGCCCGCCGAGCCGTTCCTCCGCCTCGGCCATCAGCCGCTCGGCGGCGCCCGCCTCGCCGAGGTCGGCCCGCAGGGCCCAGGCGCGGCCGCCCTCGGTCTCCACGGCACGGACCGTCTCGGCGGCAGCCTCCTCGTCGCGGGCGTAGCCGAAGACCACCTGCGCGCCGTCGCGCGCCAGTCGTCGGACGACGGCCCGCCCGATGCCCCGCGAGCCGCCCGTGACGACCGCGGCCTTGCCGCCCAGCGCCAGTGGTTCCGCCATGCTTCCTCCACGTGTTCGACGGGTGAGTTGTCACACTCTCGCGCTACCGTGCCGCGCATGGCGAACTTTGTACTCGTGGCGGGCGCGTGGCTCGGAGCCTGGGCCTGGGACGAGGTGGTGTCGGAGCTGAGGGCGGCCGGGCACGGGGCGTACCCGCTGACGCTCTCCGGCCTCGCGGAGAGGCGGGGTGAGCCCGCCGGGCAGCAGGCGCACGTCGCGGACGTCGTGGCCGAGGTGGAGGGGCGTGACCTGCGGGACGTGGTGCTGGTCGGGCACAGTTACTCGGGCGTCCCGGTCGGCCAGGCCGCCGAGCGGATCGGCGACCGGCTGGCCCGGCTGGTCCTGGTGGACGCCGACGTGCCGGTGGCGGGGGAGTCCTTCGCCGACCGGATACCGGAGCCGGCCGCGCTGCGGGCCGACCTCGCCGCCCACGGGGGCTGGTGGCCGCCGCTGCCGCCCGCCGAGTTCGCCGGGCAGGGGCTGACGACGGGGCAGATCGCCCGGATCGCCGAGCGGGCCACCCCGCACCCGGGCGCCTCGCTGACCGAGCCGGCCGTACTGGAGGGCCCGGTGAGCGCTCTGCCGGTGGTGTACGTGAAGTGCCTGCTGGACTGGCCGGAGCCGCCCCCGGGGGTGGCCGGGCTGGTCGCGGACGGCCACTGGCGGCTGGTCGAACTGGACACCGGGCACTGGCCGATGTTCTCCCGGCCTGCCGAACTCGCCCGGATCCTGCTGGACTCGGCTCGGACCGACGGGTCCGAGGCCGGCGGTCCGGCTCAGGCCGACAGGCCGGCTCAGAACGACAGGTTGGCTCAGAACGACAGGTAGGCCGCGCTGCCGACGCCGGCCAGGAAGCAGTAGACCGCGAACGGCGTCAGGCTGCGGGTCTCGAAGTACTTGGTGAGGAACCGCACCGAGACGTACCCGACGGCGAAGGCGGCGACGCTGCCCGCGACGACCGGGCCGAGCACGGAGGAGTTCTCCGGCTTGAACAGCTCGGGGACCTTCAGCGCCGAGGCGGCCAGGATGACCGGCGTGGCGAGCAGGAAGGAGAACCGGGCGGCGTCCTCGTGGTGCAGCCCGCGCAGGATGCCGGCGCTCATGGTGACGCCGGAGCGGCTGATGCCGGGGAACAGCGCGAGGATCTGCGCGGCGCCGATCCAGGCGCCCTGCCCGTAGCCGAGCTTGGTCAGCCGGTGGTCGGAGGCGACCGCCGGGTCCAGGCCCGGCTCGTCCACGGGGGCGGCGTGCCCGGCCCGGCGGCGGCCGGTGCCGCCGCGCTTGAGCCGCTCGGCGCCGAGCAGCACCAGCCCGTTGAGGGCGAGGAAGACGGCGGCCGGGACGGGCTTGCCGAGCGCGTTGCGCAGCGCCTTCTCCAGTACGAGGCCGGCCACCCCGACCGGGATGGTGGAGAGGATGAGCAGCCAGGCGAGCTTCTCGTTGCGGGACTCCACCCGGCGGTGGCGGATCGAGGTGAACAGTCCGCTGACGACGCGGACCCAGTCCTTCCAGAAGTACACGACCAGCGCGAGCGCGGTGGCCAGGTGCAGGGCGACCAGGGCGGCGAGGTAGGAGGAACCCTCGGCGGTCATGTCGAGGTCGTGCTGGATCTTCCCGCCGATCAGGGCGGGCAGCAGGATGCTGTGGCCGAGACTGGAGACCGGGAAGAGTTCGGTCACACCCTGCAGCAGGCCGACGCCTATCGCTTCCGGGTAGGTCAGGGTGGACATCGCGCACCTTCGCTCGGGGGTCGGCGGCCGGCCTGGATCCGGTGGCCCCCGCGAAGCTACTACGGGCATGTAGACGCCCGGCAGCCCCGCCGCCAGAAGTTCACCGACCGTACGTCCGGGTGACACCGGGGCTGAGGTGGTGGATCAGCACCCCTGCTACGGCGGCCAGCACGGTGGTGGACGGGACGGCCCGGTGCGCCGCGTCGCCGAACACGACGGCGGCGGTCACCGCCAGCGGGGTGCCCACCAGCGGGAGGGCGACGGTCAGGACGGCGGGCAGGCGGTGCATCGTGGCTCCCCGGGGGCTCGGGTTCGGGTTCGGCTGCGGGTTCGTCGGCAAGGTCGACCGCGGAGTCGACTGCGGGGCCGACCTTGGGGTGCGGGGTCGACGCACGCCACGATGCCGCCTCCCGCAGCGTCAGGTTCAAGTCCTTTTCGCCGCGGCCCCGGGCGGGCCGGGACACGCCCTGGGTGCCCGAGGGTCAGCCCGTCGCCACCCGCCGCCAGCCCGACCCGTCCGCCGCCACCGGCGCGGCCGCGAAGTCGTACCGCAGCAGGTCCGGCCCGAGCGCCAGCAGCGAGATCGACGAGGAGCCCCAGATCCGCCCGTCGCCGAAGTCCCGCCGCTGGACCAGCGCCGCGTCCGCGTCCGGCGCCAGCCCGTCCCCGGCGACGATCGGCAGCCACGCGCCCCAGGCCCGCTCGGCCGGCCCGTCGCCGGTCGGCTCGGGCCGGGGTGCGGCGGTGAAGCGGGCCCGGAAGTGGTCGGCGCGCGCGGTCATCAGCGCGCTGATCCGCTCGGAGGCGGAGCGGTTGGCGGCCAGGCCCTCCAGCCCGTCGTTGAGCACCACGCTGAGGCCCGCGGGCAGTTCGCGCTCCTCCAGCAGTCCGCCGCCCCAGCTGGCGAGGGTGGCGCCGTCCGGGCGGACCAGGACGAGGTGGAAGGGGTCGTACGGGGTGAGGTCGAGGTGGCCGATCCCGCCCTGCGTGACGGCGGTGAGCGGCAGTTGGCCGCGGGTGAGCCGGGAGTCGGCGGGGACGGGCGGGCCGAAGCCGTTCAGCAGGCAGGCGGCGGTCCGCCGGGCGGGGTCGACGGCCAGCCAGGTGCCGCCGGCCGCGAGGTCGAGCCCGCCGAGCAGCCCGGGCCGCTGCGGCCAGTGGTGGTCCGGCGGCAGCCAGGCGCGGCCCAGGTACTCGTCCCGGACGGACAGCAGCAGCACCGGCACCGCCGCTGCCGGTTCGATGCTGACGAATGCCGTGCACACGACCCTGTTCCCCCTGACCTCTTCCTGCCAGCGATCCTCGCACGGCTGTTCGTACACCCGGAAGTGGCCCAAGGAACCCGGTGCCGAATGCACCAGAGCGGCGGGCCACTGGGCGCCTAGGCTGGCGCTCATGACGACGAACGAGACCGTGACGACCCCCGACGGAACGCCCCACGCCCACGTGCCCGCCCCGGCCCAGCGCATCGTGCTGCCGAAGCTCGCCCCCGCCTACTACCAGGCGATGGTCGCCGTGGACCAGGCCTCCCGGACCGGTCTCGACCCGGTGCTCGCCGAGCTGGTCAAGGTGCACGCCTCGATGATCAACGGCTGCGCCTTCTGCATCGACATGCACGCCACCGACGCGGTCAAGCAGGGCGAGCAGGAGCACCGCCTGCTCTCCCTCCCGGCCTGGCGCGAGACCTCCTGGTTCACTGCCCGCGAGCGTGCCGCCCTGGCCCTCACCGAGTCGGTCACCCTGCTGACCCAGGGCCATGTGCCGGACGCCGTGTGGGCGGAGGCCGCCGAGCAGTTCGAGGAGGCGGAGCTGGCCCAGCTGGTCGCGCTGATCGCCACCATCAACGCCTGGAACCGGATCGGTGTCAGCACCCGCATGAGCCCGGCCGCGAAGTGAGCGGGGCCGAGGCGATGACGACGCACGGCGACGCGACCGCCCGGCAGGAGAAGGCCCGGCTGCTGCGCGAGCTGCACCGCCCGGGCGCGCCACTGGTGCTGGCCAACGTGTGGGACGCGGCGAGCGCCCGCCTGGTGGCCGGCGCCGGGGCGCGGGCGGTGGCGACGGCCAGCGCGAGCGTCTGCTGGTCGCTCGGCAGCCCGGACGGCGGCCGCGCCGACCGCGAGCGGGTGCTGGCCCGGACCGCCGAGGTGGTCCGGTCGGTGGCCCTGCCGGTCACCGCCGACCTGGAGGACGGCTACGCCGCCACCGCGGCCGGGGTCGGCGAGACCGTCACCGCGCTGCTCGCGACCGGTGCCGTCGGGGTGAACCTGGAGGACGGCGGACGCCCCCTGGCGGAGGCCGCCGAGCGGATCGCGGCGGCCCGGGCGGCGGCGGACGCGGTCGGCGTCCCGCTGTTCGTCAACGGCCGCACCGACGTGTTCCTGCTGGGGATCGGCGCCCCGGAGGGCCGGCTGGACGAGGCGGTCCGCCGGCTGCGGGCGTACGTCGAGGCGGGCGCGGACGGCGTGTTCGTCCCCGGCGTGACCGACCCGGAGACCGTCGCCGCCCTGGTCGCGGCCGTCCCGGCGCCGCTGAACGTGCTCGCCGGCCCGGGCTCCCCGTCCGTCGCCGAGCTGGCGAAGCTCGGCGTGGCCCGGATCAGCCTCGGCCCGGGCCTGGCCAAGGCGGCCTACGCGGCGGTCCGCCGGGCCGCCGAGGAGGTGTACGCGAGCGGTACGTACACCGCCCTCGACGGCGGGCTCACCTACCCGGAGCTCAACGGCCTCTTCACGGGCTGACCAGGGACCGTCTTCGGAACCCCGTCTGCGGGGTGAGGACGGACCCGAGCCGCGACCGGTCGACCGGACGGGGGTCGGCCGACCGGTCGCGGGGGAGCCGACGGGCAGGTCAGTCGACGGGCAGGTCAGCCGATCTGCCCGCTGAGGCCCGGGTGGCTCATCTGGTTGGTGCCGATGGCCTCCACCTCGTTGGCGGTGTGCCCGACCACCGGGAGCTTGCCCGCGGTCTGCAGGGCGAGGTCGGCGGGGGAGAGGTTGAGCCCGTCGGTCAGGCCGTTGGTGGCGTCCGGCGAGGAGGCGGTCTGGGTGGTGGCCGAGGCCACCGGGGCGGCGAGGGCGAGACCCGCCATGGTGAGGGCGGCCAGGGTCGCGAGCTTCTTCACGCCGCGGTTCTTCACGCCGTGGTTCTTCACGCCGGGGTTCGTCATTCCGTGGTTCGTCATTCCGTGGTTCGTCATGCACTGCCGAACGACCCGGCCGCCCTCAGGTCACCGGCCGGATCGAACGGTCACCCACAGAGTTCGCACGCTGTTGCTCACGAACGACGCGATCGGCTCGTTCGTCCGCCCCTCCGCCAGGGCCAGTCCGGGGAAGCGCGTGAACAGGTGCCGCAGCGCCGTCTCGGCCTCCAGCCGGGCCAGTCCGGAGCCGAGGCAGAAGTGCGGACCGTGGCCGAGCGACAGGTGCCGGGCGGGCTGCCGGGTGAGGTCGAAGCGGTCGGCGTCGGGGTGGTGCCCGGAGTCCCGGCCGGCCGCCGCGTACGAGGCCAGCAGCGCCTCGCCGCGCCGGATCACCACGTCCCCGACCTCGATGTCCTCGATGGCGTAGCGCAACGGGAACTGCCCGACCGGCGAGTCGTAGCGCAGCGTCTCCTCGACCACCGCCGACCACGGCTGCGCGCCGTCCAGGACGAGCCGCAGCTGCTCGGGGTGGGCGAGCAGGGCGCGGACGGCGTTGGTGATCAGGTTGAGCGTGGTCTCGTGCCCGGCGACCAGCATCAGCAGCAGGGTGCCGACCAGCTCGGCCTCGCTGAGCCGCTGCCGGTCGGGGCGGTGGGCGGCATCGCGGGCGGCGATCAGGTCGGTGGTCAGGTCGTCGCCGGGCGCGGCCCGCTTGGCCGCCACCACCGAGGCCAGCAGCGCGTTCAGGTCCCTCTGGGCGGCGATGGCCGCGGCCGGGGTGGCCGAGCTGGAGACCAGGGTGTCGGACAGCGCGTGCAGTTCGTCCTGCTGCTCCAGCGCGAGGCCGAGCAGCTCGCCGATCACCTGCATCGGCAGCGGGTAGGCGAAGTGCTCGCGCAGGTCGAACTCGCCGTCCAGCTCGGCGACGTCGTCGAGCAGCGCGATGGTCCTGGCCTCGATCGCGGGGGCCAGGTCGGCGATCCGGCGCGGGGTGAAGGCCTGCGAGACCAGTCCGCGCAGCCGCCGGTGGTCCTCGCCGTCGGCGGTGACCATGCCGGGGACGGAGATGAAGTTGGTCAGCGGCCAGCCTTCGGGGAGCCGTCCTTCCCGGAAGGTCGTCCACAGTCGGGCGTTCTTGCCGACGCGGGGGTCGGTGAGCAGCGACTGGAGGGTGTCGTGGTGGGTTATCGCCCAGACCACCACCCCGCCAGGGAGCTCCACCAGGACCGCGGGGCCGGCCGCTCGGAGGCGGGCGTTCTCTGCGTGCTGGTCGCCTCCGTAGGGGTCGAGTCTGACGGGCTCGGGGCGGGTTCCTGCGGAGCCGGCGGCGGTGTCCATGCGGGCCTCTCGGGGGCTGGCGGGCGGGGCGGGGTGAAGGCGCTGTACAGCACCGGCAGGGCGGTCAGGGCACGCGACCACGGAGACGGGCGCCAGGTCAGTTCGCCCGCCGGGACGGCGAGTTGGAGGTCCGGCAGGCGGTGCAGCAGGGTCTCGACGGCGGTCTCGACGATGATCCGGGCCGGCTGCTGGGCCGGGCAGACGTGCCGGCCCGCACCCCACGCGAGGTGCGCCCGGTTGCCGCCGAGAGAGCCCTGCGCGGCGGCGGAGACGCCCTGGGCGGCCGGGTCGCCGTTGGCCGCGGCGAGGCCGAGGACGAGCATGTCGCCGGCGGTGATGTACTGGCCGCCGAGCACGGTGTCGCCGGTGGCCCAGCGGCCGGGGAAGTTCTGCGTCGGCGGGTCGCGCCAGAGCACCTCCTCCAGCGCGTCGGAGACGGTGAGCCGGCCCCCGGTCAGGGTGGCCCGGAAGCGCCGGTCGGTGAGCAGCAGCCGCAGGGTGTTGCCGGTCCAGTTGATCGAGGTCTCGTTGCCCGCGACCATCAGCACCACCAGGTGGTGCACCGCCTCCTCGTCGGTCAGCCCGGCCGGGTGGGCGAGCAGCCAGGAGGTGAGGTCGGCGCTGGGCGCGGCCCGGCGGCGCCGGACGAGGTCGACCAGGATCGACTGGAACTCGGCTCCGGCCCGCTGCGACTCCGCGCTGCTGTCCACGAAGTGGCTGATCAGTTCGACCAGGCGGGGCCCGGCCTCGACCGGCAGGCCGATCAGCTGGGTGAAGACCAGCAGCGGCAGCCGCCGCGCGTACTGGGCGATCAGGTCGGCGGTGCCGTCCGGACCCCAGCTGTCGATCAGGCCGTTGGCGGCGGCCTCGGTGGTCTCGCGCAGCTGGTGGTGGTCGATCTGGGCGAGGGTGTCCGAGACGGCGGAGCGCAGCCGCTGGTGCTCGGCTCCGTCCAGGTTGAGCAGGGTCGGCCGCCAGGAGG
The DNA here is from genome assembly GCF_055560835.1 of Kitasatospora sp. NPDC023120. Classification (NCBI taxonomy): domain Bacteria; kingdom Bacillati; phylum Actinomycetota; class Actinomycetes; order Kitasatosporales; family Streptomycetaceae; genus Kitasatospora; species Kitasatospora sp. NPDC023120. The sequence continues at coordinate 166,218 of NZ_JBVHHY010000018.1, forward strand.
TCATCGTCAGCAGCCGGGAGTCGGGGGCCAGCCGGCCCTCGGCGGGTACCCGCCAGCGGCGCGAGTCCTTGGAGAACAGCGCCTCGTTGCGGGTGAGTTCGAGCAGTTCCGCGTAGCCGAGGACGAGCCAGGCCTCGACCCCGGGCTCCAGCTCGATCGGAGCGACCGGGCCGTAGCGCTCGCGCAGCCGGGCGTACAGGCCGTGCGGGTCCTCGGCGACGGCCGGTCCGTACAGCGGGGTCAGAGGTACACCCACGGGCAGACCGCCGGACAGTCCGCCGTGCGCGACGGGACAGCCGTGGGCGGGTGCGGCGCCGGGCAGTCCGCCGCCGGGTTCGGGGGCGCTCATCCCTGCAGCTCCAGGATCGAGCTGCGGTGCAGGTGGTCGACGAAGTCGATCAGCAGGTCGTACGACTGCCGCCGGTCGCGGGCGTCGCAGAACAGGATCGGCACCTCCGGCAGCAGGTCCAGCGCCGAGCGCAGCTCCTCCTCCGGGTAACTCGGTGTGTCCGGGAAGGTGTTGACCGCCACGGCGAACGGGATGCGCTGCTCCTCCAGCCGGCCGAGGACGTCGAAGCTCTCGTCCGGGCGGCGCAGGTCGACCATGGCGATGGCGCCGAGCGCGCCGCGCGACAGGTCGTCCCAGAGCGGCCAGAACCGCTGCTGCCCGGGCGTGCCGAACAGGTACAGCGCGAGCCGCGGGTTGAGCGTGATCCGCCCGAAGTCCAGCGCGACCGTGGTGGTCGTCTTGGTGCCGCGCCCGGTGAGGTCGTCGACGCCGCTGCTGGCGGCGGTCATGGTCTCCTCGGTGCGCAGCGGGGTGATCTCGCTCAACGAGCCGACCAGGGTGGTCTTGCCGACCCCGAACGGGCCGGTGACCAGGATCTTGACCGCACCCTGCACCGAGGACGGCAGGTACTGCGGCCCACCGGCGGACCCGGCGGCGTCGGGGGCGTCGGGGGCGGCTTCAGCGGAGTTGGCGGAGGCCAACGAGCACCTCTTCCAGGAGGGTTGTGGGCAGGCGTTCGGCCTGCGGGACGGGCGGGAGCACCTGCACGGCGCCGAGGTCCCACAGGTCCCCGACCAGCACCTTGACGACGCCGAGCGGCAGCCCCAGGTGGGCCGCCACCTCCGCGATGGACAGCAGGCTGTGGCAGAGCCCGAGGATGCGCCGGTGCTCGCGGTTCAGCAGGGCGTGCTCGGGCAGTTCCGGCGGCTCGGGCAGTTCCGGTCGTCCGGGTAAGGCGCTGACCAGGCTCTCCACGGCCAGCTCGGCCCGGGTGGAGCGGCTGCGCCCACCGGTGATGACGTACGGCCGGACCGGCCCGCTCACCGGTGGCCCCCCGCCGCGTGGTCGACGCGCGGCGGGCTGGTGAGGTGGGTGCCGATCCGCTCGACCAGGACCTGCATCTGGTAGGCGACCAGGCCCGCGTCCACGGCCTCGCTGGTCACCACGGCCAGGTGCGCCCCGGCTCCGGCGGCGACGATGAAGAGGTAGCCGCCGCCGTACTCGATGATGATCTGGCGGGTGGCGCTGCCCGGTCCGCCGAAGCCGGTCGCGACGCCGCGGGCCAGTGACTGCAGCCCGGAGCAGGCGGCGGCGAGCCGTTCGGCGTCCTCGCGGGCGATGCCCGCGCTGCGGCCGATCTCCAGGCCGTCGTTGGAGACGACGACGGCGTGCTGGACCTGCGGGACGGCGATGATGTCGGCGAGCAGCCAGCCGAGGTCAGGGGTGGTGGTCATGGAACTCTCCGGAGCGCTGGGGAAGTCGGGGGAAACTCGGGGGAAGCGGGCGGGGAAGGGTCAGTGCTGGCCGGGCGGGTGCTGCGCCTGGGCCTGGGCGGCCGATCGGCCGCTGGCGGTGCCGGCCTGGAACATCGCCATGAACGCCTGTGCGTCCAGGGCCGAGCGGTACGGCGGTGCGGGCGGCGGCTGGGGAGCGGCGTGCTGGGCGGGGCGGCCCGCGCGGTTGCGTCGGTGGCTCCGGCGGGGCAGCGGCGGCGGGGTGTCGCCGGCGGCGGGGGCGAGGCCGGGCGGTGGGGTCTCCACCAGGGGGTGGCTGGCGGGGGAGGCGGGCCGGGGGTCGGGGTGGAACGCCGGGTCGTGCGGCCCGAGACCGGGGACGGTGGGCGGCAGCGGTTCGGTGAGCAGCGCGTTCGGCAGCAGGACGACCACCCGCACCCCGCCGTACGGCGAGGGCGCCGAGCTGAGGGTGACCCGGAAGCCGTACTGCTCGGCGAGCCGGCCGACCGCCGCCAGGCCCAACTGCGGTACCTCGCCCAGCCGGGAGACTTCCAGGGTGCTGCCCCCGGCCAGCGCGGCGGCGGCCTTTCCGACGGCCTGCTCGGGCATGCCGACACCGCCGTCGTCGATCTCGATGACGGCGCCGTTGTGCACCGGCATGAGGGTGACGAACACCTGGGTGCTGGGCGGGGAGTAGCGGGTGGCGTTGTCCAGCAGCTCGGCGACCGCGTGGATCAGAGCCTCGGCCGCGGCGCCGACCACCGCGGTCTCGATCCGGCTGCGGACGACCACCCGCTGGAACGGCAGGATGCGCGACTGGGCGCCGCGGACGACGTCCTCCAGGGTGACCGGTTCCGGCCAGTGCCGTCCGGCCCGGGCGCCGCACAGCACGGCCAGGGTCTGGGCCAGCCGGGCCTGTTGGGCCGCCGCGTGGTCGGCCTTGAGCAGGCCCTCCAGCAGCGCCGGGTCGTCGTGGGTGCGCTCCATCTCGTCCAGCAGCGCCTGCTGGTCGTGGGCCATCACCAGGATCCGGCGGGCGACGCTGAGGAAGGCCCGCTGGGTGGAGGCGGTGAGCTCCTGTTCCTGCTGGACGACGGCCAGTTCGGCGCCGCGGCGGGAGAGTTCGGCGCCGAGCTGCTCCTGGAGCCGGGCGAGTTCGCGCTGCAGCCGGTCGCCGCGGCGGCGCTGGGTGACGGAGACGGCGTGGTAGCGCGCGGCGGCCACGAGGGCGAGGACGGCGAGTACGCCGGTTGCCGTTACGGACCACTGAGTCATCGTCACGCGGCGAATTCTAGGGTGATGATCCTACGAAGGTGTGAACGAATCTCGCCAGGTGACCGGATCTCGTCAAAATCGAGTCAATCCGGCCTCAATCCGGCCTCGTTCGCCCCCGACCACCCCGCCTGGCGCGGCCTCGGACCGGCGCCGCTGGGCCGACCGCACTCCGACTCCGGTGCACCTGATGGCCGAATCGCGTCCCGGGATGTGTGGGGCATGTGTGCAGGGTGTTGCGGAAGGGGCGACGTCCGGTGCAGGAGCAGCAGCGCTACGTCGTCCGGCCGGGACCGCCGCTCGGTCACGTTCAGGGTCAGCAGGTCGGCCAGCCGCTCCAGCGCGGGCCCCGGACCGATCCGCTCGGGCCCGGCCTGCCGGGCCCACAGCTCCAGCCCGCCCAGCATCCGCTGCACCGACTCGTCGTAGTCCTCCTCGCGGTCCTCGACCAGCCCGTCGGTGTAGGCCAGCAGCGTCTCGTCGACCGCCAGCCGGTCCACCGCCAGCGGGTACGGCTGCTCCGGGGCCACGCCCAGCGGCGGCCCTCCCGGCAGGTCCAGCTCGACGGCCCGGGCCCCGGTGGTGATCCGCACCGGCGCCGGGTGCCCGGCCCGGGCCGCGGTCAGCGTGCCGTCGGCCGGGTCCAGGGCCAGGAAGAGGCAGGTCGCGAACAGCTCGGTGTCCAGCTCCGCCAGCAGCCGGCTGGTGCGGGTCAGTGTGGCGGCCGGGTCGTGCCCGTCCGTCGCGTACGCCCGCAGTCCGCTGCGCAGCTGGCCCATCACGGCGGTCGCCTCGGCGTTGTGCCCCTGGACGTCGCCGATCACCAGCCCGATCCGGCGGTCCGGCAGTCGCAGCAGGTCGTACCAGTCGCCGCCGATCTGCATGCCCTCGGTGCTCGGCAGGTAGCGGGCGGCACTGGCGATCCCGGGCAGCCGGGGCAGGGTGCGCGGCAGCATCGCCCGCTGCAGCTCGGTGGCCCGCTGGTGGTGGGTGTCGTACAGCCGGGCCCGCTCCAGGGACTGCGCGAGGATCCCGGCGAAGGCCGAGTACAGGGTGCGGTCCTCGCGGCTGAAGGCCCGCTCGGCGGCGAAGGTGATCAGGCAGGAGCCGACCTGCTGCCCCGAGGCAACCAGCGGCAGCACCGCCCAGGCGGCCGGGGCGAGCGGGTCGCGCCGGGTGCGGGCGGCGGAGGGCTCGCTGAACAGCGGGGCGGAACGGGTCAGCGAATGCCGCATCACGTCCTCCGACAGGTCCGCCAGCCGGGTGAGCTCGGTGCGGCGCGGCCCCCCGTACACGGTGTGCGAGACGGGCAGCAGCCGGCCCTCGTCCACCAGGTCGAGGACGATGCCCGCGGCGCCCAGCGCCGGACGGACGATGTCGGTGACCGCGGTGGTGACGTCCCGGACGGTCACCGCCCGCGACAGCGCCCGGGTCAGCGTCAGCAGCAGCGCCGTCCGGGCGGCGGCGGGCGAACCGCCCTCGTCGGTCGGCGGGCGCTCCCGGTGCCCGACGTCCGCGAGCAGCCCGGCGATCCGCACCGGCCGGCCGTGCACGTCCAGCAGCACCTCGCCGGACTCCTCCACCCGCGCCACCCCGCCGCCCTGGCGCAGCACCCGGTAGCCGATCCGGTAGCGCCCGCCGGCGGCCAGCGCCTCGGCGAGCGCGGCCTGCACGTCCGGTAGGTCCTCGGGGTGGAGCAGCCGGTCCAGCTCGGGGGCGGAGCCGTCCGCGGACACCGGCCGGCCGACCACCCGGAACGCCTCGGCGTCCCAGAAGCTCTCCCCGGTGACCAGGTCCCGCTCGAAGGCGCCGTGCCCGGCGGCCCGGACCGCGAGCGACAGCAGCGGAGGGGCCGGCCCGGTCGGGCGGCCGTCCTCCCCTTCCGGCGCCGGGCCGCCGGATAACCGGACGTCGGCGTGGCCCAGCAGGTGGTCGATCCGGTGCGCGCACGCCTCGGCGATCGTCTCCAGGACGTCCAGGTCGCGCCGCGGGACGGTCCCCCGGTGCGCCAGCGCCAGCGCGAGGACGCCGACCGGCCGCTCGTCCACGGCCATCGGCAGGGCGATCACCGCGACCATCCCGGTGCCCAGCCCGACGTTCCGGTTCGGGTAGTCGACGCTGGTGTGCTCCGGGCTCAGCAGGTACGGGCGGCGCAGCCGCAGGGCCATCGCCGCGGGCAGCTCACCGGCCGGATCGACCACGCCGTAGCGCTCGTGCGCCCACTCCGGCAGCCCGTGCGAGGCGGTCAGCCGCAGCATCCCGGCGGAATCCAGCAGGTAGAGCGCGGAACCCTCGCCGGTGATCCACCCCGGGCCCTCGGCCAGGACGGTGCCGAGCAGTTCGGCGGCACTGGTGCAGCCGAGCAGCAGACGCACGCAGCGCATCGCACTGCGCGTGGTCGTACTGCTGAGCGGCGTCCGGTACTCGTCGGCGGGGGGCACTGATTCTTAATACCCCATTTCCCCGGCCGGTGGACGATGGCCGAGCCGCCGCAGCAGCACCAGGGTCCGGTCGTCCGCGACGTCCTCCGCGACCGCGTGCGCCGGCCGCCGCGCCGCGCCCCGGTCCGGCTGCTGTTGCGTCCGGTGCGTGCGCACCACCGGCTCGGCGGCGGCCGGCAGCCGGCCCGCGGCTAGGCGGGCCAGGAGCGGAGGCCGGTGGTGAGGGTGGTGATGAGGCGGTCCTGGGTGGTGGTGAGGTCCTCGGCGAGTCGGAAGGCGCCGATGGTGGTGAGGGAGGCGAAGCCGTGGGCGAGGGAGCGGACGAGGCGGGCGGCGTGGATCGCCTCGGAGCCGTCGAGGCCGTACTCGCGCAGGACGGCGACGATGACGCCGACGAGCCGGCCGGCCGCTCGGCTCAGGTCGTCGTCGGCCTGCGGGGCCTGGGGGAGGGCGTTGTAGCGGTGCGGGTGCTCGGTGGCGTACGCGTGGTAGCTGCGCAGGACGGCGGCGACGGCGTCGTCCCCGCTGCGGCCGACCGCGGCGTCCGCGAGGCGGTCGGCGAGTTCCTCGGTGACCCGGACGGCGATCAGCCGCCGCAGTTCGGCGAGGCCGCCGCTGACGTGCTTGTACAGCGAGGGGGTGGCCACCCCGGCCCGGGCGGCGACGGCGGCCAGGGTGAGGGCTTCGGCGCCCTGTTCGTCGATGAGGGCGAGGGCGTGGTCGACGACCTGGTCGGGGGTCAGTCCTATGCGGGGCATGGTTCGGGTCTCCGTGTGGGCAGTCGGTCAGGCGAGGTCGGCGAGGAAGGGCAGCAGGGCGTCCGCGGTGGCCTGCGGGTTGTCGGCCATCGGGTAGTGCCCGGACCCTTCGATCATCGCCTTCCGCGCGCCCAGCGCCGCGACCTGCCGGTCGGCGACGACCTCGGGCTTCGGGAAGTCGGGGTCCTTGCTGCCCATGACCACCAGCGCCGGGCACCGCACCGCGGCCGTCCAGCCCGTCGGCGCCGAGTCCCCGGTGGCGTATCCGCGGGTGGCGGTCTTCCGGCCGGGGGTGCGCAGTGCGGCGACCAGCCCGTTCACGTACTCGTCGAAGTCGGCGGGCTTGGCGCCGGGGAAGGCCATCCGACGCAGGTAGAAGCCCCAGAAGGCCGGCCAGTGGACGAGTGCCGCGCCCATCAGGCTCAGGACGCCGCGCATCAGGGCGCCGGGCTCCGGGTTCTCCACGAAGGCGTCGATCAGGACGATCCCGGCGACCCGTTCCGGCGCGTCCCCGGCGACCTTGACGACGGTCGCGCCGGTGTACGAGTTCCCGGCGAGGACGGCGCGCTCGATGCCGAGGTGGTCGAGCAGGGCGAGGACGTCGTCGGCGATGGCGGCCGGGCCGTAGTCGTCCCAGGCGATGGAGGACTCGCCGAAGCCGCGCAGGTCCATGGTGACGACCCGGTGGCCGGCGGCGGTGAGCAGCGGGCGGAGGTGCCGGTACGCGGTCCGGCTGTCGAGCATCCCGGGGAGCAGGACGACGGGCGTGCCGTCGCCCTGCCGGGTGTCGTCGAAGGCGATCCGCCCGCCGGGGACGGTCAGGTACTGGGTGTCCGGGGTGCTGGTGGCGTTCATGGTGGGCCTCCTCGGTCCGCTGCCGCGGGCCATCTCCGTGCTGCTGATAGCCATAAAGCTAAGGCTAATAGCCTTAGCCGTCAAGCGTTCGCCCGAAGAGAGGGGGGCGGAGGGGCCTCAGACTCCCTCGACCTTGAACGGGTCGTGCTCGCTGAGCAGCTTCTCCAGTCGCGCCTGGTCGACCCGGCTGACGATCTCGTTCGACTCCTGCCGGTCCCGGATCACCTTCGCCAGGGTGAACGCGGAGGTGACGGTGTAGAGGAGGCCGACCCCGAGGAACGCCCGGACCCATCCCCCGACCGGCAGGTAGGCGATCCCGGCGGCGAGGGAGACGCCCGACAGGGCGAAGGAGAGGATGGCCTGGATGTAGTAGGCGGACGTGGTGCGGTTCTGCATCGGTGCGGTCATGGCGTCAGGATGCGATGCCCGGTCGGGACGCACATGAGTAGGAGTACTCAGATGGGGTGCTCGGATCGGGGTGCGAGCCGGTACTCGGATCGGGCGCCCGGATGAGGGGTCGTTCGTTGACGTCCGATCACCCGCTCCACAGCGGCCCCGGACGGATGGCTTGGAATCAGAGCGTCCTGGGATTAACGTTTGATAACGCAGCGCGGTCGTCAACGCCGTACCCAGACGGCACCGTGCGCCGTCGCCTAATCCCACCGACCGGCCTCCGGGCAGGTCAGGGAGCCGGGGAACCACGTTCCTTGGGGTGAATCGGCGGGGCTCCGGCCCGGCCGTAGGAGACCTTCCTGCTCCGAACCCGTCAGCTAACCCGGTAGGCGCGAAGGAAGGAAAGGAGCGCGCCTCCGTGGCGTCGACGCACACTCCGGCACACCCGGCCGGCCCCGCGGCCGGTACCCAGCTGCTCGACCACCCCGGTGCGGACGGCCCCGAAGCCCTGGGACCCGATGTCCTCGGCCCCGAGGCCGAGACCAACCGCCACCGGATGCCGCGTCAGACGCGCGGAGCCTCCCCGCTGCTCGGCGTCACCGCCGTCGCCGCCACCCTGGGTGCCACCGGCTTCACCTCGGCCACCCCGGCCGCCGCGCCCGCCATCGAGGCCCCGGACGAGACCCCGGTCGCCCTCTCCGCCGACCCCGGCCTCGCGCTCGCCGCCCGCATCCAGCAGCAGGCCGACAGCCAGCGCACCGCCGCCGAGGAGAGCGCCCGCGTGCAGGCCGCGCAGGAGGCCGAAGCCAAGGCCGCCGCCAAGGAGGCGGAGGCCAAGCGTGCCACCGCGGAGGCCGAGGCCAAGCGCGCCACCGCCCTCACCCTCCCGGTGACGGACTACCGGCTCTCCGCCCACTACGGCCAGAGCGCCCGCTATTGGGCCAACCTGCACACCGGCCTGGACTTCGCCGCCGACACCGGCACCCCGGTGCTGGCGCTCGGCCAGGGCACCATCACCTCGGCCGGCTGGTCCGGCTCGTACGGCTACCGGATCGTCGAGACCCTGCCCGACGGCACCGAGATCTGGTACTGCCACCTCTCCTCGATCATCAAGGGCTCCGGCAAGGTGACCGCCGGCCAGCAGATCGGCAAGGTGGGCGCGACCGGCAACGTCACCGGCCCGCACCTGCACCTGGAAGTCCGCCCCGGCGGCGGCGCCCCGGTCGACCCGGAGCCCTGGCTCCAGCAGCGCGGCCTCAACCCGTAACGCCCTGCCCGTAACGGCCTGCCCGTAACGCCCTGCCCGTAACGGCCTGCCCGTGGCGGGCACCCCGAACGAACACCCGAAAGCCCCCGGCCGCACGTGGCCGGGGGCTTTTCGCGGTGCGGCGTCTCAGTCCTCCGCGGGCAGCTGCGCCAGGTACGCGTCGATCTCCTCCTGGCCCGGCTCCGGTGCCAGCTCCGGGAACTCCTCCACCAGCAGCCGCGGCAGCCCCGGGACCGTCCACGTCCCGAACAGGTCGAGTGCCGCGTCGGCCGCCGCCTTCTCGAACTGCCCGAAGTCCCCCGCCAGTTCGTCCGGCATCGGGCGCCCGAGCGCGGTCAGCTCGGCCAGGTTGCGGTAGCTGCGCCGCATCAGGCCCTGCTCCAGCAGCCGGCGCGCGCCGTCCGTGGCCATGCCGACCGACAGCACCCGGCCGGGCCCCCAGCCCTGCTCGTCCGGCTCGTCCAGCCAGCCGGCGGGCACCAGCGCCTCGTACGCGGCCAGCCGCTCCTCCTCCGCGAGCTCGCCGAAGCCGGCCAGCCAGTCCCGCACCGCCGCCTCGTCCGCGACGTCCACCCCGTGCGCGTGCAGCAGCAGCGCGTACAGCCGGGGCCAGGTCACCAGGTCGGCGCGGCGCAGCAGCCCGGCCGCGACCTCGCCCTGCCACTCGGCCTCCGCGTGCAGTCGCTCCTGCCGCTTGGCGTTGAGCCGCCGGGCCGCCCGCTGGTGGTCGATCAGCAGCCGGACGGCGTCGCCGTACGCGAGCGGGTCCTCCTCGGGCGCGGGTTGGACGTACAGGTGGAGCCGCTCGTACAGCAGGTGCTCCACCGCGTCGGAGGTCAGTTCGGGCCAGCCGTCGTGCATCCTGCTCTCGCCCAGCTCCAGCAGCGCCAGCACCGCGCGCAGTGGCTCCTCGGCCACCGGCGTGCGGCCCTGCTCGGCCGCCCAGGCGAGCAGGTCGGCGGCCCTGGTGCGCGGGGCGAGCCGCAGGTCTTCGTCGTTCATAGTCCGAACGGTAGTCGCCGGGGGCCGGTAGGGTCGGCAGCCATGGTCCCCGTACGACTCACCGGCCCCCGGCTCGCGATCCGCGAGTACCACCACACCGACGGTGACGTGGACGCGCTGCACGCCCTGCTCGGCGACCCGGGGTCACCCGCCACCTGGACCTCGAGCCGCACGACCGCGAGACCTGCGCCGACCAGATCGAGCTCTACCTGGAGGAGGCGATGGCCGAGGAGCGGGACACCTACCGGCTCGCCGTCACCAGGCTCGCCGACGCCGAGGACCCGCAGGACGCCACCCCGATCGGACAGGCCTCGCTCACCCTGGGCCGGCACCGCGCCGCCGACCTCGGCTGCGTCCTCGGCCGCGAGCACTGGGGCCGCGGCTACGCGGGCGAGATCACCAGCCTGCTCTGCGACCTCGCCTTCCGCACCCTGGGCCTGCACCGGCTGACGGCCAGGTCGGACGTGGACAACGCGGCCGCCGCCAAGGTGCTCACCGGGCTCGGCTTCCGGCTGGAGGGGCGGGCACGTCACGACCGGCTCAAGGACGGCGTCTGGTCCGACTCGTACCTCTACGCGCTGCTCGTCGACGAGTGGCCGGGCCCGCTCGACCGGCCTGGCAGGGCGGGGGAGGGGGGTTAACCCCACCCCCGATCCGCCAGGTCTCCGGATGCCCCGGGACCGGCCCTTCGACCAGACTGGACGACGCCAGCGAGCACGAACGACCGTCAGAACGAGGGGCCGGGGGCCGGGACATGAGCAGCAGCCGAAGCACGCAGGGCCACGAGTGGGACGTCCTGGACGGCTACGGCGCCGAGCCGCGCCCCGACCGGGCCCACCGGACCGACCGGGCCCATCCGACCGAGCGCCCGCCGGCGTTCTGGCTGGCGCCGTTCTCCGCGCACTACTACCGCGAGGTCGGCTACGTGCTCAGCGGCCTGCCGGTGGCGATCGCCGGCTTCGCCGTCGCGATCACCCTGCTCTGCCTCGGCCTCGGCACCTTCGTCACCGTCCTCGGCCTGCCCGTGCTGGCCGCCCTGACCACCGCCGGCCGCGGCTTCGGCCGGCTGGAGCGGGCCCGGGCACGCGGCATGCTGGCCCTGGACGTCCCCGGCCCGGAGCCGGTGCGCCAGGTCCGTCCGGGCAGCTGGGGCGCGATCACCGCGCGGCTGGCGGACGGGGCGGGCTGGAAGGCCGCGCTGTACCAGATGGTGATGTTCCCCTGGGCGATCTTCAGCTTCACCATGACGCTGGTGTTCCTGCTGCTCGGCTGGGCGATGGCGTTCTACCCGGTCTACCACTGGGTCTTCCCGACCTACACCGACTGGCGCGGGTACCGGGTGTTCGACTTCACCGACAGCCACCACGTCCGCCACGCCTACTACATCGAGGGCACCTGGCAGATCGCCGCGTTCTCGCTGGCCGGGGTGGCGCTGGTGTTCCTCACCGCGCAGCTGGTCCGCGGCCTGACCAACGTCAACCGGGCCGCCGCCCAGGGCCTGCTCGGCCGCTGAGCCGACTGCCGGCCCTGCAGGCCCCCTGGCTCTGCCCTGCCCCGCCCGGCCCTCCGGCCCCGTCCGCCCTCCGGGTGCGGACGGGGCCGCTCCGTGTTCGGATGGCCGGGTGGCCGCCGCAGGCATTCCCCCCGAACCCCCGGAGGTCCTGGTCACCTCCCGTCCGCTGGACGAGTACTGCGCCCAGTTCGACCTCACCCGGGCCCGGCTCGCCGCCCTGTCCGGGCCGCTGCTGGACTGCCCCGCCGGCGCGGCCGGCCTGGCCGCCGAGGCCCGCGAGCTGGGCTGCCGGGTGATCGCCGCCGACCCGGCGTACGCGCTGCCGCCGCCGGTGGTCGCCGGACGCGCCCGGGCCGCCCGGGCGGCGATGGCCGTCGCGATGGCGGACCGCCCGCACCTCTACCCCGCACCCCGACCCGACCGCCCCGAGCGCTACCTGCGCAGCTGGGACCGCGCCCGGCGGCTGTTCGCCGCCGACTCGGCCGCGCACCCGCAGCGGTACGTGGCCGCCGCACTGCCCGAGCTGCCCTTCGCGGACAGCGCCTTCGCCCTCACCCTGAGCGGCTACCTGATCTTCGCCTACCCCGAACTGTTCGGCCCCGAGCACCAGTTGGCCGCCCTGACCGAGCTGGTCCGGGTCACCTCCCCGGACGGCGAGGTCCGTGTCCAGCCGCTGCACGACGGGCGGGGCCGGCGCTGCGAGCACCTTGACCGGCTGCGGTACGCGCTCGGCGAGCGCCGGATAGCCAGCGAGGTCCACCGCTTCCACCGGGCGGGGGACGGCCGCAGCCGCCGCATCCTGGTGCTGCGGGCCGCCGACCGCAGCCGCCGGGCGGCGCGGGCGAGAAGTATGTAATGGTCACTACCCCATTTCACTCCTATACTCGCGGTATGACCGAGACGACGATCCGGTGCGCCGAGGCGAACGACGCCGACCGGCTCACCGCACTGATCCAGGCCTCCTCCGCCTACCGCGGCGCGTACTTCGCGATGATCGACGGCTACCGGGTGACACCCGACTACCTCGCGCGGCACGAGGTGCGGCTGGCCGTGGACAGTGCCGACGACCGCCTGCTCGGCTTCTACGCGCTGATCCGCGAACCCGCCGAGCTGGACCTGATGTTCGTCGCCGACGAAGCCCAAGGCCTGGGCATCGGACGGCGGTTGATCGCCGACATGCTCGACCGCGCCCGGGCGGGCGGGATCGCCTCGGTGAAGGTCGTGTCCCACCCGCCCGCCGAGCGCTTCTACCTGCGGGTGGGCGCCGAGCGCACCGGCACCCGGCCGCCGCGGCTCAAGACTCCCTGGGAGCAGCCCGAACTGCGCTTCACCGTCCAAGGCGTGTCCGACAATTCCCGCCGGGCGCGCGACGCCGGGGCCTAGGAACCAGACGCCGGGGCCTGGGAACCAGGAGTCAGGAGCCGTCCGCGGTAGGCGACGTCACCGGGGCGGCGGCGACGGGTCCCGTCGGCTGCGCCGGCACAAAGGCCGTCACCTGCAGCCGGGAGAGGATCTTCTCCGCCAGCCAGCTGCGGTCCGACCCGTACGGGATGCCCCGCGGATCGACCAGCTGCGCCGCCACCGCGTCCCGCAGCCGCTGCGCCTCGGCGACCGGCAGCCGGGAGAGCAGGCCCCGGGCGGCCAGCAGCGCGTGGTACTGCTCGAAGCCCGAGCGCGGGTGCTCGATCGCGGCCAGCACGCTCGCCAGGTCCGCCAGGGCCGGATCGCCCTGCATCAGCGCGAGCGCCTGGATCCGCCGCCCCTCGGAGCCGTCCGCGAAGAGGTCCCGCACCTGGTCGGCGGTCAGCGCCGAGCGCCTCGCGGTCGAGCGGACCTCGGCCACCACGCCCTCCGGCCCGCCCGGTGAGCCCGCGGCGGGCGGCAGCTGCCCGGCCAGCGCGGCGGGGTGCTCGGCGCTGCCGCCGAGCAGCCCGAGCTGCTGCATCGCGCGGACCCGCAGGTCGTCGGCGCCGACCTTGTCGCCGTGCCGGTCGCGGTCCTGCCCGGCGAGGAAGAGGTCGAGGGCCTGGTCGGCGTCGTTCAGTACCCGCGGCAGCGCGAGCCTGGTCACCAGCCAGCCCGCCAGGAAGCCGAAGACCAGGAAGTGGAGCACCAGCGCCGCCGCGAAGGGCACCGCGGCGTCGCCCCCGCCGAGCACCGGCGCCACCGCCGTCCCGAGCTCGTGCAACCGCGCGCCGAGCGAGCCGAGCTGGGTCAGCCCGACGCCCAGCAGCACCTTGGTCAGCCAGTCCGAGACCTGCTCCAGATTGGTGTTCGGCGCGTACGAGCCCTGCGGCTCGTCCGAGCCGCTGCGCACCCGGGGCACCCCGAACAGGAAGCCCAGCCCGCCGCCGAGCACCACCGAGGCCCCGGCGACCACCAGTCCGCCGCCGAGCGCCTGCCAGGTCTGCTCCCGGCCGAGCGCGAACAGCAGCAGTCCGATCAGGCCCGTCCCGGCTGACACGCCGGCGACACCCCACTGCACCGTCCGCAGCGCCGAACCGCCGCCCAGCCGTCGCGCCTTCGCCATCGCCATCGCCTACCCCCTGCGCCCGCGCCGCTCCGCTCCGGAACCCGGCGCAGACTCTAGCGACTTCCGTGCCGGGAGACCGTGCCGGAAACCGTCCGGAAAACCGTGCCGGAAAACCGCGTCGGAAACCCTCCGGAAAGCTGCCCCGGAATACCGTCCGGGAAAACGCAGACGGCCCGCGGGCTGCTCCTCCGCGCCGGCCCGTGCACTGGCCAGGCGCCGAGGCACCGGGGATGTACCGGTGAGCCCGCGGGCCGGGTGACTGCTATGGATTTCGCCTGCCGGAGGCCAGGGGCCTCACCCTGCGCAGGCAGGGGCGGCTCTAGCGAGCAGCCACCTCACGCATCCTGATGGAACTCAATTCAGGATCACCTCCTTTCAGTGTGCCGCCACCATAGGCAGCCCACCGGCCGGAGGGCAACGGATTATTCGAGCCGGTTGCTCAGGCGGTCTTGACCTGGTCCTTGAACTTGGCGAAGTCGATGACGTTGTCGGCCGACGGGGCCTGGATGGTCAGCGGCTTGTCGAAGTCCGAGAAGTCGATCTGGCCGTTGCCGCCCTTGGTGCCGGCGTGCTCGATTCGGACCGGGTAGGGCTTGCCCTCGGTGGCGACGTGGATGGTCGACACCTCGCCCTTGTCGTCGGTGGCCTTGAGGGTGAAGGTCTTGGTGCCGTTGACGTTGCCGGCGGAGCCCTTCTCGACCTTCTTGTCGTTGCCGGTGCCGTCGCCGTCGGTCAGCTTCTTGCTGAAGTCGGCCAGGTTGCAGACGCTGCTGAGGCTCTTCATCTCCGGGTCGCTGTCGAAGCCGGTCAGGTAGCGGCCCTTGAACAGCTCGGCGGCCTTGGCGCCGTTCGGGCCGCCCATGGCGGTCCAGAAGGCCGCGTCCGGCTTGATGTACGAGGTCTTGCCGTCGCTGATGATCTCGAACTTGCCCATGCCGGGCATCGACATGGTGCCGGTGCACTGGCTCTTGTTGTCGAGGGACAGGTTCATCTCCATCTTCCCGTCCTCGTCGACCATGTTGCCGCTGATCTTGAGGGAGGTGGCGCCGGCCAGTGCGTCCTTGGCCTGCTTCTCGATGTCCTGCGCGCTGAGCTTGTCGGTGTCGAGCTTCTGCGGCGCGGCCGCCTTGGCGTCGCCGCCCTTGCCGTCGCCCTTGTTGTCGCCGCAAGCGGCGGTGCCGGCTGCCAGGAGGAGGCAGATCGCGGCGGTGCTGACCAGGCGCTTCGAGAGCATGTGGTGCTTCCTTGTCCCGGGGGTGGCCCCGGGCCTCCCCCAACTGGATGAATTTTTCCTCAGTATCTGTCAGGCGCCTCGCAGCGGATCTTCCATCCGGCCGCTGTTACAGGTTCGTGGCAGGACCGTGCTCTCCATGTACCCGGGAACGCGAAAGGCCCGGAGGAAGATCCTCCGGGCCTTTCGGCTACTGAGTAGCGGGGACAGGATTTGAACCTGCGACCTCTGGGTTATGAGCCCAGCGAGCTACCGAGCTGCTCCACCCCGCGTCGGTGAACACAACAATACGTGGAAGTCGCCGAGATGGGAAATCGGTTCTTCGAGAACCCCTCGCCGTGGGCCTCAGACCGCCTCGGCGGAGTGCCCGGCGGGCCGCCGTCCGCCCCGGGGCGCGTGCCGGGCCGAGCGGGCTCTCGCCCAGGCCGCGAAGCAGACCAGGGCGATGAAGCAGGGCACCATCAGCGCCCCGTACACCACCAGGAAACCGTCCGTACCGAGGTCGGCGGCGGCGTTCCAGGTGCCGTGCAGCACCATCGCCAGCAGCAGCCCGGTCGGCGCGGCCAGTCGGGCCAGCCAGCGCCGCCCGGTGGTGAGGGCGACGGCCAAGCCGATCCCGGTGAGCGCGGTGAACAGCGGGTGGGCGAAGGGGGAGAGCAGGGCGCGCAGCACGAAGGTCTGCACGGTGCTGTCGAAGTCGCGCAGGCTGGGCGGATCGCCGAGGCCGATGCTGTCCAGCCGCTGGCGCTGGTCGCTGGTGAAGGCCCGGCCCAGGTAGAGGGCGTTCTCGGTGAAGGCGAAGCCGCACGCGGTCATCCCGCCGAGCACCACCCCGGCGGCCAGGGTGCGCGGCCGGGAGCGGCGGTGCGGGGCGCCGCCGGACGGCGGGGCCGGGCAGAGGTAGGGCAGCGGCCGCAGGTACGGGCGCAGCCGCAGCCTGCCCCGGGCGTGCGGCCCGGCCGGGCGGCGCTGGTACGGGCGGGGGCGCCGGGGCTCGGGCGACCGGTGCAGCAGCGGCGCGCAGGGGCGTCCGGTGCGGCGGCCGTGGCAGCGCAGCCGCCGGCCGAGCGGCAGCAGCAGCACCAGCAGGGCGGTGGCCTTGGCGGTCTCCTCGATCACCGGGGTGGCGATCCCGCCGCCGAGCAGTTCGCCGAGCGGGCCCCGGTGCCTGGTCAGGTAGCTGGCGGTCCAGTTGTTGGCGAGGATGGCGACGCTGGTGGCGGCGCAGGCACCCCAGCCGAGGCAGAACACGGTGTGCCGCAGCGGCACCCGGGCGGTGAGGTTGAGCCAGGCCAGGGCGCCGAGCACGAACGGCAGCGGCACCATCGCCAGGCCCAGGCCGACCAGCAGCCCGACGGTGCCGGTCTGCCGCTGGACCAGGTGCAGGATCAGCACCCCGCAGCCGGCCATGGTCAGGACGGCGGTCGTGGTGACCGAGGAGAGCACCACCGAGCGGCTGCGGGGGCTCGGCGCCCCGCCGGGAACGGAGGGCGCGGCGGTGGAGGTCGAGGCGGGCGCCGACGGACCGCCCGGCCGGGGCAGCAGGCGACGGGCCCGGCGCTTCCGGGGCCCCGGGATGGTCCGGGTGTCGCCGGTGCGCGGGACCGTCTCAGGTGCGTCGGCGGCGACCTGAACAACCGTCCGAACAGTCGTCCGAACGGTCGGCCGGGACCCGCCGCCGGACGGGCTGCCCATGCGGCACAGGGTAGGCCACGGCAGCCGTCCGTCGGGAGGACTCGGGACGAACCGTCCGTCCGGGGCGCGCCCGTACGGTCACCGCGCGGCCGCCGCTCGAACGGCGGCCGGTGCGTCAGCGGCGGCGGAACAGCAGGTCGTGGACCACGTGGCCCTTGGCGATCCCGGCCCGTTCGAACTTGGTCACCGGACGCCACTCCGGGCGCGGTGCGTAACCGGGGACGCTGCCGTCCGGGTGGTCCGCGGGCTCCAGCCAGCCGGTCCCGTCACCCTCGGGGTGCAGGTTCTCCAGCTCCGGCGAGGCCGACAGCACGGTCAGCATCTGCTCCGCGTACGGCTCCCAGTCGGTGGCGCAGTGCACCAGGGCGCCGGGGGCGAGCCGGGGCAGCACCAGGTCGAGGAAGGCGGCCTGGACCAGCCGGCGCTTGTGGTGCTTGGGCTTGGGCCACGGGTCGGCGAAGAAGACCCGCAGTCCGGCCAGCGAGGCGTCCGGCAGCATGTCGCGCAGCAGGATGATCGCGTCGCCGGCGGCCGGCCGCACGTTCTCGGAGCCGTCGCGCTCCAGCAGGCCGAGCAGGTTGCCGTGCCCCGGGGTGTGCACGTCGGCGGCGAGGATGCCCATCGCCGGGTCGGCGGCGGCCATCGCGGCGGTGGTCTCGCCCATGCCGAAGCCGATCTCCAGGGTCACCGGCAGCCCGCCGAACAGTTCCCCCAGGTCGAGCGGGGTGCCGTCGATCGGGATGCCGTACGTCTCCCAGCTCCGGTCCAGCGCGCTCGCCTGGGCGTTGGTCATCCGGCCCCGGCGCGGCTGGAAGCTGCGGATGCGACGCTCCCGGTGCTGGGCCTCGGTGGCCTTGTGCGGGTACATCGGCGCGGGGTAGGCGGCCGGCGCGGCGGACAGCCGGGCGGACGGCGAAGGCTGGGGGATCGGGGCGGTGGCAGTCACAATCACCCGAGTCTACGGGGCGGCGCGGGGCACCCGTCGGGGTGTGTGACGGGGCTCATCCGGGCCCTGGAGGGGTGCCGGTCGGGATCCCGGACACGCCGGCCGGTCGGGACCCCGGACACGCGGCTCAGCCACCCGCCTCCAGCGCGGCCAGCGCCCGGCGGGCCACCTCCCGGCCGATCGGCAGCGAGGCCGTCGCGGCGGGGGAGGGGGCGTTCAGCACGTGCACCGCGCGGCGCGGGGAGCGCGGGTCCTCCGGGTCGAAGCCGGCGAAGGCGAAGTCGTCCAGCAGCGAGCCGTCCCGGGCCACCGCCTGGGCCCGTACCCCGGCGGTGGCCGGGACCAGGTCGTCGGCGGAGACGCCCGGCAGCAGCCGCCGGACGGCCGTGGTGAACGCCCGCTTGGACAGCGAGCGGTGCAACTCGCCCAGTTCGTACCGCCAGTGCCGGCGGGCGACCCGCCAGGTGCCGGGGAAGGCCAGCGTCCCGGCCAGGTCGCGCGGGCGGACGGTGCGCCAGTCGTACCCCTCGCGGGCCAGCGCGGGCACCGCGTTCGGGCCGACGTGGACGTCCCCGTGGATGCCCCGGGTGAGGTGCACGCCGAGGAAGGGGAAGGCCGGGTCGGGCACCGGGTAGACCAGGCCGCGCACCAAGTCCCGGCGTTTCTCCGTCAGTTCGTAGTACTCGCCGCGGAACGGCACGATCCGCACCCCGGTCTCGTCCCCGGCCAGCCGGGCGATCCGGTCGCTGTGCAGCCCGGCGCAGTTCACCAGCACCCGGCAGCGCAGCTCGCCGCGGGCGGTGCCGACCGTCACGCCGTCCCGGCGCCGCGCCACCGTCCGCACCTCGCTGCCGGGCCGCAGCTCGGCGCCGGCCTCCCGGGCCAGCCGGGCATAGGTGGTGGCGACCGCCGGGAAGTCGCAGATGCCGGTGGTGCCGACGTGCAGCCCGGCCAGGCCGGTCACCTCCGGCTCGTACCGGGCGATCCCGGCCCGGTCCAGCTCGGTGACCGGGATGCCGTTCGCCCGCCCGCGCTCCGCCAGTGCCGCCAGCCGGGGCAGCTCGGCGGAGCCGGTGGCCACGATCAGCTTGCCGGTCACCTCGTACGGGATGCCGTGCTCCCGGCAGAACTCCACCAGCTCGGCGGCGCCCGCGACGGCATAGCGGGCCTTGTACGAGCCGGGGCGGTAGTAGATGCCGCTGTGGATCACTCCGCTGTTGCGCCCGGTCTGGTGCGCCGCGAAGCCGGCCTCCTTCTCCAGCAGCGCGACCCGCAGCCCCGGGCGCTCCCTGGTCAGCGCGTACGCCGTGGCCAACCCGACGATCCCGCCACCCACCACCAGCACGTCGACCTCGTCCGCCACCGCCAGCTCCTCGCCTCGCCCGGCTGCCCCCGCACCCGCCGATGCTGCCACGGCACCCCGGACGGGTCGAGACCGCGTGGGGCCGGCTCCGGAACGGCTGACGGCTGACGGTGGTCGGCAGACGGCGAACGGCGAACGGCATACGGCGAGCGGCCGGGAAGGAACCACCCCCGTGGATCCCTTCCCGGCCGCTCACCCCGCCCCCCGGCGAACACGCCCCGCGCACGGACCATTCCGTACGCCTGACGGCATGACGCCCGTACGCCGACACCACGCCGGGCCGACCCCCGGCCCCCCGACCGGCGTCGTCCGCGGCGCAGTGCCGCCGCTCCCTCACTCCTCCCAGGGCCAGCGGGCGTCCGCCCCGGCTTCCAGGAGGGGGATGAGGCGGAAGGCCGCGTCGCTCAGACCGCCGAAGGTGTGGCGGTGGGCGCCGCCGCTGGGGCCGTGGCCCGTGGCGTAGCCGGCCAGGTTCCAGGTGTAGACGGGGACGTGGGCCGGGACGGCGGCGAGCGGGTCGCCGCCCCAGTGGTTGGGGCCGGTCTGCTCGTCGGTGACGATCACCACCCGGTCGTGGCCGCGGTAGTGGGTGCGGACGGCTTCGGCGGTGTTGGTGCCGCCGAGACTGGAGAAACGGTCCAGCACGCGCAGCACCGCCTCGCCCCGGCCGACCTCGACCACCCGGCTGGTGGTGCCGAACTCGACCAGGTCCGCCCCGGCCGCGCGGACCTTCAGCGCGGTGCCGAAGATCGCTGCCGAGTCGGCCCGGTTGAGCTCGGTCGGGCCGCCGGAGCGGTCGAACATCGAGCCGGAGCGGTCCACCAGGATCAGCGTGCGGCCGGGCAGCTCCGGCACGTTGGCCAGCGAGTGGCCGAGCGCGGTCTCCAGCGCGTGCCCCCACCGCAGCGAGGGCGCGTGCCGGTACGCGGACAGGTAGCGGAACGGGAACTGGCGCGAGCGCCGGACCTCGCCCCGGTCGGAGATCCGCCGGCACACCTCGGCCGCGACCGCGTCCGACACCCCGGCCTGGTCGAAGTTGCGCAGGTTCCGCACCAGCGCCATCGGTCCCATCGACGGGATGACCGCCTCCCAGACCGGCGCGTCCAGCGGCCCCTGCAGCCAGCCGGCCAGCGCCTCCCAGGTCAGCCCGGCGGCGGCCAGCCGCGCGGTGCCGTCCTCGGCGGTCACCGCAGCCCGGCGCTCTTCGACGGGCAGCGCGAGCAGTTCGCGGTTGGCGGTCAGCAGCCGGTCGGACGCGGGCGGGGCCGCCTCCTCCGGCCGGTGCCGGCGGTCCAGCGCGTACGCGAACAGCGCGCCCTGCCACGGCTTGTCCGGGGCCGGCGAGGGGTGGGTCAGCTCGATCACGTCGCCGAAGCGGTAGCCCTTGCCCGCGGTGTCGTACTTGAGCAGCGAGCGGGCGTCGTAGAGGCGGGCGACGGCGTCCGCGACGCCGCGCTTGAGCGGTTTGGGCAGGGCCCGGCCGTAGCGCGAGGTCCAGTACGCGAGCAGCTCGCCGGGCTCGTCGGCGCGCCGCAGTACCGCCGCAACGGCCTGCCGGGAGTACCCGTGGGCGCCCGCGTCCAGCCGGGCGCGGGTGAACTCGGCGGCGCCGACCAGGGCGGCGGTGCGCATGTGGGCGCCGTGGCGCAGCCAGCGCAGCAGCCCGAGGGTCCACTCCGGCTCGGCGACGGCGAGTTCGCGCACCAGCGCGGTGTAGCGGTCGTCGCGGTCGCCGCCGCGCTCGTAGTAGGTGTCCTTGCCGACCATGTTGGCGACCGCGAGCAGGAACAGCTCGGACCTGCGGTCCCGGACGTGGCCGGCGCCGCCGTTGTGGTTGCGGGTGAGCTGCCCGGTCGTGGTCACGGGCGAACTCGGACCCGTCTTGGCCTTGCGGACGTTGAACCTGGACATGCGACAGCCCCCCTCGGCCTGTTGGTGTCAGTGGGAGGGAAGCGTGCCGCGGTGAGGGGTGCCCGAGATCGTGCCGGCCGTGGGACGGCCGACGTCGGCGGAGGTATATGCCTTGTGCTCTACCGGATTGAGCTACCGGCCGCACTCGCGTGCGACCGCCCGGGATTTGAACCCGGAACAGCAAGATCCGAAGTAACCCCCGCCTGCGCACCGGGCACTCCGAAGCGCACTGCCTCCCGAGATCATGGTGGCGGCGGTGTTTCGCGGGCTCGAACCGCTACGCCGGAGAACCGGCGTCTACCAGAAGTAACCGCTGCCGTCGCACCGGGAGGTGCGGAAAGACTATTCAGGTATGGGTGTCCAGAGGTCGAAGGCGGCTGAGGTGACGAAGCTGCTCTGGCCACTGAGCTACACCGGTCCGAAACCGGTGACGGGATTCGAACCCGCGACCTGCCCATTGGAAGTGGAAGTAACCTCTGCCTGCGCACCTGGACGAGAGAGACCATAGCCAGGCCGCTCTCGCGGGTGCACCTCATTTACCGTCAGGTCGCGTCGGCCGCAGGGCTCACGCCGGAGCGACGATCACCGCCCGCGCCCGCTCGGCCAGCTCCCGCACCCGCCGTTCGCCCTGGAACGGCTCCAGTCGGCGCAGCATCTCCACCACGTACTCCCGGCTGCGCTGCGAGGAGATCCGGCCGGCCACCTCGACGGCACGCTCGCCGGCGGCGACCGCGGCGTCCAGGTTGCCCGCCTCCGCCTCGGCCATCGCCGAGACCACCAGCCGCAGGCCGTGCGAGCGGACGAAGCCCTCGGTGGGCTTGGCCAGCGCCTCACGGGTGAACTGCCGGACCTTGGAGGGCACTCCGAGGTCGCGGAAGCACTCGGCGGCGTCGGCGGCGAGCCGGTCGTAGGCGTAGAAGTCGATCCACGCCGGATCGGGATCCCCGGCGCGCGCCCGTTCGAGTGCGCTCTCCGCCGCCCCGAGCGCCGTCGCGCACGCCGCCGCGTTGCGGGCCTTGGCCTGGGCGCGCGCCTCCACCAGGTGGAAGAAGCTCATGGTGCGGGCGGTGGCCAGGCCCCGGTTGCGCTCCAGGGCGGCCTGCGCGAGGTCGACCGCCTCCTCGGCGAAGCCCCGGTAGCCGGCCTGCAGGCTCATCGAGGCCAGCACGTAGCCGCCGAGCGGCACGTCGGCGGCGGCCCGGGCGAGCCGCAGGGCCTGGATGTAGTACCGCTGGGCGGCCTCGTGCTGTCCGGTGTCGAAGGCCATCCACCCGGCCAGCCTGGTCAGTTCGGCGGTCGCGCCGAACAGCGCCCGGCCGACCGCGTCGCTGTACGAGGCCAGCAGCAGCGGTGCCGCCTCCACCCGCAGGCACTCCGGGACCATCGACGAACGCCAGTCCCCGCCGCCGTACTTGGAGTCCCAGCGGCGGGCCTCCTGGGCGGCCTCGCGGAGCTTGGCGGCGTCCGAGTGGCCGACCCGGTAGGAGGACGTGTCGCTGGGGGAGCGCGGCACCTCGCGGGCCACCGTGCCGTCCGCCGGGGTGATCAGCCAGCGGGAGACGGGCGTCGCGTAGGCGGCGACCGAGAAGGTGCCGGCCAGGCTGTCGCTCCACCGGCCGCCGCCGGGGCCCCGGCGCAGGTCGAGGTCGACCCGCCAGAGGTCGGTGGCGGAGCGGACGGCCTCGGCGACGTCGCGCGGGAAGGCCAGGCCGAGTTCGGGCGCCGGGTCGGTGTCGCCCAGCCCGATCTCCTCCAGCGGGACGGGCCGGCCGAGCTTGCCGCCGATCGCGGTGGCGATCAGGTGCGGGACGGGCCCCTGCGGCACCATGCCCTTGCTGACCCAGCGGGCCACCGAGGTCTTGTCGTACCGCAGGGTCAGCCCGCGCTGGGCGCCGAGGTCGTTGACCCGGCGGGCCAGTCCGGCGTTGCTGATCTGGGCGAGGGTCAGGAGCGTGCCGAGCCGTTCGTTCGGTCCTCGTGGGCTGACGGTCATGGTGGCGGCGGCACCTCCTGCGGCCTTGTGCGCGGGGCCCGGGCGGCACCGGGCCGTAGCTGCTGTACCTAGAGTAGTCGGACGCGTTCCGACGGTTAAGAGGTCGCATTCCGGATGGCGGGATCGCGCGCTCGGCGGTGCCGCACGGGGGTTGGTCCGGACCACTCGGATCCGGCCGATCGCGCCGCGCGCCGGAGCGTCGTGCTCCGGTCCCGTGTTCACGTGCGCCCGGCCGTGCCCCCTGGCCCGACCGGCTGGTCGGCGATTCGCTGGTGGTCGTGGGTCGGCCCGCCGTCGAGGACCCGGCGGGCCGGGGGATGCCGCCGCCTCAATCCCCGCGGGCGGCGGTGAGGTCCGGGAGGGCATGCGGATGCCCTCCCGGGCCGGGCGACGCCTTTCGGCCATCTCGCGATGCCCATGCCAAAGGCGGCCCGCGGGCGGTCCGGGCCAAGGAGGGGAAGGCCCGGCCCGCCCGGCCCCGTCCACCGCGGGCCCGTCGCCCCCTCCCGAGCCGCCCGCACGCGCGTCCCCGGAGCCGCCCGCACGCGCAACCCCCGGAGCCGCCCGCGCGCTCGCCGCCGAAGCGGAACCCGCAACACCGGCCACAGCGGCGCCGAGCGGTGGCACGATGTCCCCTGACGGCGCGTCGAGCTGCGGGGCCACGTCCGGACGCGCGCGCGGACCGCCACGGCACACCCCACCCGGCCGCCCGCCCGGTGGCGAACGCGCCGCCCGGGTGCAGGTCCTCGTCCGGTGGAGGCGCGATGCGGTGGCTGACGGGCTGGTGCACGGGCGCCGCGTCCAGGGCGGGCACGCCCGCCCACGAGGCGCTCGGCACGGTCGCCCCGATCGCCGCACGCCCCCTGTGGACCGGGCCCGACCCGCTCTGGGCCGTCGGCGACTGGCGGCCCGAGGAGATCCGCCTGGTCACCCTCCGCCCCGGCGCCCCCGCCGTGGTCAGCACCGGACCCACCGCCCCCGACCCCGTCGAGGACACCCCCGCCACCACCCGGCTCGCCGTCCTCGGCCACTGCGGCGCCACCGACGCCGAGCTCGCCGCCGGCCTCGCCGCCGCCCGCGGCGGCGCCGTCCGCCACCTGACCGCCTGGCCCGGCAGCTACACCGTCGTGCTGCGCTCCGGCACCCGCTCCACCCTGTTGCTCACCGACCTCGCCGGCGCCCAGCCCGTCTTCCACACCCCCTGGGGCGGCGGCACCGCGTACGCCACCGCCGCCCTCCCGCTGGCCGACCTGGTCGGCGCCGCCCTGGACACCGGCCACCTCGCCGCCCGCCTCGCCTGCCCCGAGTCCCCCGAGGCGCTCGGCACCGGCACCCCGTACCTGGGCGTCCGGCAGGTGCCGCCCGGCCACGTGCTCGCGATCCGCGGCGGCCGCCCGTACCAGTCCTCCTACGACGACCCGGTCGGCGCCGAGCAGCCCCGCGACGAGGCGCCCGCCGTCCGCGAACTCACCCGCGCCCTGCTGGAGTCCGTCCGCTCCCGGGTCCGCACCACCGCCCCCGCCCCCGACCCCGCCGGACGCGCCCGGCTCGGCGTCGACCTCTCGTACGGCACGGCCTCCGCCACCGTCGCCCTGCTCGCCGCCGCCGTACCCCTGCCGCCGGTGCCGAGCCCCGTGACCGCGGCCGCCACCACCGCCCCGGACGCCACGGGCACCGGCACCGGCGCGGCCAGGAACGGCGCGGTCAAGGGCTCCTGGGCCCGCACCGCCGTCCGGGAACCCGCCGCCCCCGAGCAGTTGGCCGCCGTCACGCTCGGCGAGACCGAGCCCCCGGCCACCCTCGCGCTCGCCCCCGACACCCCGCGCCTGCGGCACACCGTGCTCGACCCCGGCCCCGACACCCTCCCGTACGCCGGACTGCGCACCGACCCGCAGGCCGGCCGGCTCACCGACGAGCCAGGGCCCGAACTCGTCGCCGCCGCCCGCGCCGAGGCCCGCTTCGACGCCGGCGGCACCGACCACCTCACCGGCTACGGCGCCCGGCAGGTCCTCGACGGCCACCCGGCCCGGCTCGCCGACCTCATCCGGGCCGGCCGCCCGCGCGAACTCCTGCCCCCGGTCGCCGCACTGGCCGGGGCCGACCGGGCCGTCGCCGGCGTCCTGACCGGCGCGCTGCGCACCCCGCTCACCGTGGTCCGGGCCGCCCACCGGCTCTCCCGGGTCCGCTACGCCGAGGCGCTGGACGAGGCCGCCGCCAAACTGACCGCCCGCCACGTCCCGGACGGCGGCGGGACGGCCGGTGCCCGCTCCGCCGTCGACCTCGCCTGGTGCGTCCCCGGACCGGCCGCCCGCTGGCTCTCCGACGAGGCGCTCTCCTCGGTCGCCCTGCGGCTGCGCCTGGCGGCGCGCAAACCGGCGCCCGACGAACACCCCGGCGCACACCGCGCCCGGCACGCCCTCTACCGCCAGGCGCGCTCCTTCCGCACGCTCGTCCACGCCGCCGAACAGCCCGGCCAACGCCTGCACGCGCCCTTCCTCGACAACCAGGTCGTCCGCGCCGCCCGGCTACTCCCCGACGACGTCCGCCTCCAGCCCGGAGCCCGGCACGCCCTCCTGCACGCAGTCCTCACCGGCGCCGGCCGCACCGACCTGCCCCCCGACTGGGGCCGCGGCCCCCGCCCCGACCGCACCGCCCCCGCCCGAGCCGGCCTGCGCCTCGCCGCCGACGGCCTCGCCGAACTCCTCGACGCCCCCCTCCTCGCCGAAGCCGGCCTCATCGACCTCCCCGCCCTCCGCGCCGACCTCGCCCCCTCCGCCGACCCCCTCTCCCCCTCCGCCCTCGCCGGCCTCGCCGACCTCGTGTCCACCGAACTCTGGCTCCGCCGCGTCCGCGCCCGCCGCCACGGCGCCTGCTGGACCGGCCTCCCCCACCCCCAACCCCCCGCCCTCACCCCCTGACCACCCGTAGAGGGCCGCCTCCAGGCCCCCACCCCGGGGCCCGCGCGCCGTCCCTCCGCCAGCTCCCCCGCCGAACGGTCCGCCGACAACCCTCCGGCCCCGGCCTCCGCAGGTCCTTCCCGGCGGGCCGCCCGCGCCCGGCTCCTCCTCTCGGCGCGGTTGCGGGGACGGCGTCGTGCGGGCGGGTCATGATGGCGGAGGTGTGGATCCGGGGCGAGGAGGGCGTGCGGTGGCCGGTGGGAGCGCGGGGCGGGACGTGCCCGTGGTGCTGTCGGTGCTCGGGCGGCCGCCGACGGGGCGGTCGGCGGGGGTGCTGGCGGCGTGCGACGGGTCGGACGGGTCGCTGTGGGCGCTGGACCGGGCGATGACGGAGGCGGAGCTGTTCGGCCTGCCGCTGTACGTGCTCGCCGTGGTGAACCCGGCGCCGGCCGGCTACCCGCCGGGGATGGCGGAGCTGGTGCAGGAGAGCGTGGAGACGCTGGTCGAGAGCACGGCGGACGGGCTGCGCCGTTCGGTGAGTGCCGTGCAGCGGCAGCGCCCGACCCCGTACACCGGGAAGATGTCGCTGCACGTGGTGCTGGGCAACGTCATCGAGGTGTTGCTGGAGGCGGCGACCCGGCAGCACACGCTGGTGGTCGGCACCCGGGGCAACGGCGGCTTCTCCCGGCTGCTGCTGGGCTCGGTGAGTTCGGCGGTAGTGCACCATGCGGCCTGCCCGGTGCTGGTGGTCCCGGCGCCGCCCGCGGGCTGAAACACCAGGCCAGAGGCCTGTCGGGAATGTACCGAGATGGTTCATCGTTCACCCATCTCGTACGCATCTGACAAGACGCCCCCTGGAGACCCCCGCATGAAGGTCGAGATCTGGTCCGACATCGCCTGCCCCTGGTGCTACATCGGCAAGCGCCGCTTCGAGCAGGCCCTCGCGGACTTCCCGGGCCGGGAGCAGGTCGAGGTCGTCTACCGTCCGTACCAGCTGGTCCCGGACGCCCCCGAGACGGCGAGCCCGCACCGCGCCTGGCTGGCCGAGCGCTACGGCCCGCAGTCCGTGGCGATGGACGCCCGGGTGGCCGAGCTGGGCCTCGCCGAGGACATCAGGTACGACTTCGACGCCGCGCTGCACGCCAACACCTTCCTGGGGCACCGGCTGCTGCACCTCGCCGAGTCCGAGTACGGCGCGGCCGTCCAGGGGCGGCTGAAGGAGGCTCTGCTCAAGGCGCACTTCACCGACGGCGTCGACGTCGGCGACCGCACCGCGCTGGCCGACGTCGCCGTGTCGGTCGGCCTGGACCGGGAGCGGGTGACCGCCTACCTCGCGGGCGACGAGGGCACCGCCGAGGTCAACGCCCAGCTGGCCGAGGGCCGGGAGCTGGGCATCAGCGCCGTGCCGACCTTCGTGTTCGAGGGCATGTGGGCGGTCCAGGGCGGCCAGGACGCCCAGACCTTCCGCAAGGTGCTGGACCAGGTCGCCGCCGAGATCGGCGAGCGCCGGCCCGCCCCGGTGCAGGTCGCCCCGGCCGGGGAGGCCTGCGCGGACGGCTCCTGCGCCATCTGACGTTCCCGGCACCGCCCGGAGTCCTCGGGTCCGTCTTCGAACCCCCGTAGGTGGGGGTTTGGAAGACGGACCCGAGGCCCGTGTCAGGAGCACCTGAAGCGGGCCTCGCCCCAGTCCGCGAGGTTCAGCGCCGACCAGATCCCGTTCGCCCGCGTGACCACCAGCTTGATCGACGTCTGCCCGGCCAGCGGCACGTGCACCGGCACCGCGTCGTCGCCGACGGCGAGCGTCCGGGAGTGCCACAGGGTGCGGCCGTCGCCGCCCTGGACGGAGAAGACCACCCCGCCCGGGGAGAGCGTGGCGTCGTCCACCCCGGCCACCGCGTCGAAGGACGTGCAGCTGCGGTTGAGGTCGATCACGGTGGTCGCCGGGGCGTGCACGGTGAGGGCGTGCGGGTGGTAGTCGCCGCCGATCCAACCGCCGTCGCGCTGCCAGAAGTTGTCGCTGCCCTTCTGCCGGATGCTCGGCTGGGACGGCGGTTCCCGGTGGTGGCCGGGCTTGACCACCGGCAGCGTGTCGGCCCAGAAGTCGGTGGGGGCGGGCGGCGTGGGCGGTGTGGGCGGGGTGACGGTCGGGGTCGGCACCGGCGGCAGGGTGGGCGTCGGGACGACGGGCACCTCGGGCGTGGGCACCGGCGGCAGGGTCGGCCGGGGCACGACCGGGGGTGCGGTGGTCGGCTTCGGGGCGGCCGGGCTGCTGGGCGCGGGGGCGGGGGGCTTCGGCGCCTTGGTGGCGGGTGGAGCCGGCGCGGGCTTGGCGGAAGGGCTGGCGCTGGGCGCCGGTGCGGGCTGCTCCGGAGCGGGCGCGGCGGGTGCCGGGGGCGGGGCCGACACGGGCGCGGGCTCCGGGGACGCCGGGGGAGCCGGCGGCGCGGGGGAGGGGGCGGCCGGGGCGCTGGTGGCCAGGGGAGCGGCCGCCGGGGGCGCCGGTTCGGGCGAGCCGGTCAGCGCGTACGCGGCGACGGCGGCCGCGGCCACCGCGACGGCGGCGGCGATCCCGGCCTTGGCGGCGGCGCCCAGGCCCTCGCCGGCCGCGGCGGCGGCACCGCCCCCGCCCCCACCGGAAGCCGCACCGGCCCCCGCGGCACCGGCACCAGCCGTACCCGCGGCAGACGTCCCCGCCGTACCGGCACCAGCCGTACCCGCGGCGACACCGCCGACCGCGCCGCCGACCGCGGCGACACCGCCGACGGCGGCCGCGGCGGCGCTGAACCCGCCGACCCCGACCCAGACGAGCACACCGCCGGGCAACAGCGCGCGCAGGCCGGTGTTGATCTCGGTCAGTTCCAGGCAGGCCGTCGTGCAGCGGTCGCACTCCCTGAGGTGACGCCCGACCTCCGCCGAGGCCCGCTTGCGCAGCGAGCCGCGCGCGTACGCCCCGAGTTGGTTGGCGTACGATTCGCAGGCGTTGTCCTGGCTGCCGGAGACGTGCGCCTGCAGGAACGCGGCGGCGAGCCGGTCGCGGGCCCGGTGGGCCTGGACGGCGGTGGCGTTGGCGGTCTTGCCGAGCATCACGGCGACGGTCTTCGGGGACTCCCGCTCGACTTCGGTGTGCCAGAGCACCACCCGGTCGTCCTCGGGCAGTTCGGCGTAGGCCTGCATGACCATCCGCTGGTCGGCCATCGCCATCGCCCAGGCGTCGGCGCCCGGGTCGGCGAGGTCGAGGTCGACCACGGCGGCCGAGGTCTGCGCGAAGACGGCGAAGTCGTCCACGAGTTGTTCGCGCCGCTCGCTGCGGTGCCAGGCGGCGGCGACGTTGCGCACGGCGGTCAGCAGGTACGCACGGACGGCGAACTCCGGGCCCTTGCCCGCTCGCAGCGCCTGCAGGGTGCGGGCGAAGACCTCACCCGCGAGGTCCTCGGCGGTGAAGCTGTCGCGGCAGCAGGTGCGCGCGTACCGGCGGACGGAGTCGGCGTGGCGGCGGTAGATCTCCTCGTACGCGGTGTCGTCGCCGGCCCGTACCCGGGCGGTCAACTCGGGGTCGGAGGGCGGGCGCTCGCCGTCCACCGGGTCGGCGGGGGCGGGTACGGTCGGGCGGGTCCGCCGTCCGTCGCCGAACGGCTCGCCGACGAACGCCTCGGGGGCGACGCCGCCCCGGCCCGCCGGGGCCTGGCCGGGCACCCGGCCGGAGGGCAGTGCGGCGGCGGAGGCGGAGAGCGACTCGCGGCTGGGCATCCCGGCCTGGTCGGGGACGTGTCCGGCGGCCGAACCCGGTGCGGCACCCGGTACTTGGGCCGCACCGCCGACACTTCCGACACCGCCCGCACCGCCGACCCCGCCGGAGCCCGCGGCGGACCCTTCGGCGGTGCTACCGGAGAACCCCCCGAAGTCGAGGCCGTACCCGTAGTCGTTCTGTTCCTCGGCGCTCACAACGGACCCCAGATTCCACGACAGCCCCCGTAGTGTGGCAGGGCGCACGGAAGTGCGTAGGCGCACGGTTCCCCGACGTGCGGCGCCGACGGCGCGCGAAGGGCGCGCATCGGGACATTGGCTCCAACCACGGGCAAAGGATGGCATAGCGCAGGGACGGGCGGTAGCCGGACCGGCCGTTCCCCACTCTTCCGTGGGGCCGTCGCGGATGTGTTCGCCCGGAGTGCGGTGGCGGTCGTGCGACGCCCACACCCGGCGCGCGTGCCCGTCCCGCGCGCCGGTGATCCGCCAACTCCGTTACCCGCCAGGCCCAGCGACCGTACCCGCCGAAGCCGGCGACCGTACCGGCCGGTCGCGCTGCCCGCGCCCGGCGCCGGGTGTCAGCGAGCCCGCAGGCCGTCCAGCAGTATCTGCAGCAGCCGGTCCGAGGGTCCGGCGACCGGTTGACCGTCCGTCTGCGGAGAAGTCGGCGAGAAGCCGCCCGCGGCCGGCGTCGACACCGAAGGCCGCGCCGCGTGCACCGGCACCGACGCGGTCAGCACCAGCACCACGTCCGACACCGTGACGCCCGGCCGCAGTTCGCCCGCCGCACCGGCTCGCGCCACCAGCGCGGCCAGCAGCTGCAGCAGCAGCCGGGGATCGGCGTCGGCGGCGGACGGTTCGACCGCCCCGCCGGAGCGGGCCTCCTCGCCGCGCAGGTCGAAGCGGACGGCCGCGGGCGGTTCCGGCACCCGCTGCTCGGGCACCCGGCCCAGCTCCTCCGCGTACCGGAACGCCTCCGGCGGCAGCAGCCGTCCCGCGCCGCTGCTCACGGCCCGGGCCAGGTAGCCGGCCAGTGCCTCCCAGGCGCCGTCGCCGCCGTACAGCGATTCGCGCGCCTGCGCGGTCAGCCACGCCACCTCCTCGGCGGCGATCCGCTGGACCAGCACCTCCTTGCTCGGGAAGCGCCGGTAGACGGTGCCGACCCCGACCCCGGCCCGGCGCGCGACCTCCTCCATCGGCGCGCCGTAGCCGAACTCGCCGAACACCTCACGGGCCGCCCGCAGCACGCTCTCCAGGTTCCGCCGGGCGTCCACCCGCAGCCGGGCCCCGGGCACCGGCACGGGCTCGGCCCGGTACGGAACGGCGGCGTACGCCATCCCGGTCGGCGCCAGCCCGCCCTGCGCCATCCCGGTCTGTGCCGGCAGGTCCACCGGGCCGCGCTGCTCGGGCACCATGTCCGGTCCGGCCTGCGGTGCACCCGCCCGCCCCAACACCTGCTCCTGCTCCATCATCCCAACTCTCCCCCGCAGGCGTCCGAACCCGGACCCTGTCGTCGCCCGCCCCTGCACCCCCCGGTGCAGCTCAGCCCGTCAGAAATGACCCGATGACCCATCGCTCGTGCCGCCCGTCCCGTTCCGGTGACCACGGTTCGTGCCGCCGGGCCGGGTCCACATCCGGCTCGGCGCGTCGGCACCGTCCGGGGCCCTGTCCGGGAACTACCCTTCCCCGGATGCCTGTCCCTCAGTCGGGTTCTCACGCCAACGCTGGAACTGGCCGTAGTGGCCGCTCCACGGTGCGTCGCCGCCGATTGTCATGGCGACAGCCGCCCCGGTGCACAATCCGACCATAGTTCACGGCTCTTCGCGCCCGAAAGTGCGTCAGAAAGTCGCCCAGCAAGCACAACTGACCACGAGAGCCACTCGCGTAGCAACCCGCCCCGTACGGACTGTGGACAAGACCACCCTCGCCGGTCCTTCATAGGGGGGCGTGATGGGGGGACACCCCCGGCCGCGAGGCCGGGACGAAACGTCACATCGGCAGGAGGTGCACCATCAGGATCCTGATCGCCGGCGGCGGTTGCGCCGGTACGGCCACCGCACTCCACCTCCAGCGCCGCCTGCGCGAGCGGCTGCGGCGCGGAGAGGTGGAGATCACCGTCGTCGAGCCGCAGGCCTACTTCACCTACCACCCGCTGCTGGCCGAGGTCGCGGCCGGCTCGATCGACCCGAGACACGTGGTCGTCCCGCTGCGCCGGGTGCTGCCGGACTGCCGGGTGATCACCGCCCGGATCACCCGGATCGAACACGCCGCCCGTCGCGCCCTGGCCGACGCCGCGAGCCCCGGCGAACCCCCGGCTCCGATCGAGCTCCTCTACGACATCCTGGTGGTGGCACCCGGCTCGGTCTCCCGGACGGCACCGGTACCCGGCCTCGCCGAGCACGGCCTCGGGTTCTCCACCGTCGGCGAGGCGGTGGGCCTGCGCAACCACGTCCTGGAGCAGCTCGACCTCGCCTCCGCCACCCGCGACCCCGCGCTGCGCCAGTCCGCGCTCACCTTCGTCTTCGTCGGCGCGGGCTACGCGGGCGTCGGCGCGCTCGCGGAGCTGGAGGACATGGCCCGCGCCGCCGTGCGCGGCTACCACAACGTCCGCCCGGAGGACCTGCACTGGGTCCTGGTGGAGGCGACCGACCGGATCCTCGCCGAGGAGTCGCCCGAACTCGCCGAGCACACCCTCGGCGAGCTGCGCGAACGCGGCGTCGACGTCCGGCTGCGCACCACCCTGGAGTCCGCCGTCGACCGGGTCGTCGCGCTCTCCGACGGCAGCCGCTTCGGCGCCCGCACCCTGGTCTGGACGGCGGGTGTCCGGCCGTCCCCGCTGCTGCGCGAGACCGATCTGCCGCTGGACACCCTCGGCCGGGTGCGCTGCCTGTCCACCCTGCAGGCGGTCGGACCGGACGGACGGGCCCTGCCCGGCGTCTGGGCGGCCGGCGACTGCGCGGCCGTACCGGATCCGAACGCGGACGGCGCCCCCTGCGCGCCCAACGCCCAGCACGCCTTCGCCGAGGCCGAGCTGCTCGCCCGCAACATCGCGGTGGCCCTGGACGGCGGGCCGCACGCGCCGGGCCTGGCCGCGTACCGGCCCGGCCCCGCCGCCTGCTCGA
Organism: Kitasatospora sp. NPDC023120; assembly: GCF_055560835.1. NCBI lineage: Bacteria > Bacillati > Actinomycetota > Actinomycetes > Kitasatosporales > Streptomycetaceae > Kitasatospora > Kitasatospora sp. NPDC023120. The sequence continues at coordinate 198,897 of NZ_JBVHHY010000018.1, forward strand.
CCTCGCTCGGACTGCACCGCGCCGTCGCGCACACCCGACGCGGCGGCAAGCTCACCGGCCGGCGGGCCTGGTGGCTGCACCGGGCACGGCACCTACGACGGCTGCCGAGCACGGAACGCCGGGTCCGGGTGCTGATGGACTGGGTGCTGGGCGGGGTGTTCTCCCGGGAGGTGGTCTCGCTGGGCGCGATGGAGCACCCGCGTTCGACCTTCGAGGACCGATTCGACCCGAGGTTCGGACGGCCGTCCGACACCGGACCGGATGCTCCCCGCTGACCGCCCCCGCCCACCGGGGCCGGAGGCCGATCCGACGGCCACGCCGGACGCGCGACTTCCGAAACCGGGCCTCTCCCTGACAGGATCAGCCCGACCTGGTCATTACCCCGTGTACCACTGCGTACACAAAAAGTGATGATATGCCTGGAAAACGAGGAAGCAGCCGTCGTTTGAACCTCATGCGCTGGAGCGCCCGGCTCACCGGAGCCCCCTGGCGTGCCACCCCGTCCAACGGGACCGGCACGGACGAGGGCGCGCCCTCCGCCGACGGCGTCGTCGTGCCCAGCCCCCGCGACCCGACCAGCCCCACCACCGCCACCGAACTCCTCGACCCGCACAAACCCCAGAACCTGCGCGAGGTCCTCAACCGCATCCCCGCCCCGGTCGCCGTCACCTACGGCCCGCTGCACCAGCTCGGCTACGCCAACCGCGCCTACCGCGAGCTCTTCGGCGAACGCCCCACCGGCCTGCCCGCCCGCGAGGCCCTCCCGGAACTCGGCACCATGGGCGTCCTGCCCCTGATGGACCAGGTCATCCGCGGCGGTCGCCCGCGCAGCGTCAAGGCCCGCTGCATCCTCGGCCTCACCGGCAACCGCTACTACAACGTCTCCTGCGTCCCGCTCGGCCCCGGCGACACCACTGACACCCCCGTCGAGGGTCCGCCCGCCGGCGTCCTGATCTTCGCCGCCGAGGTCACCGACCAGGTCCTCGCCGCCGCCCGCCTGCGCGAAGCCGAACGCCGCCAGCGCGAGGCCGCCGTCACCCTCCAGCGCAGCCTGCTCCCGCAGAAGCTCGACCAGCCGGCCGACCTGCGGGTCGCCGCCACGTACCAGCCCGGCGGTGCCGAGGCCGCGGTCGGCGGCGACTGGTACGACGTGATCGCCATCGACGGCGGACGCACGGCACTCGTCATCGGCGACGTCATGGGCCGAGGACTGCGGGCAGCAGCCGTGATGGGACAGCTGCGCACCGCGGTCCGCGCCTACGCCCGCCTCGACCTGCCCCCGCACGAGGTGATGCGCCTGCTCGACGGCCTCGCCATGGAGATCGACGCCAACCAGATCGCCACCTGCACCTACGCCGTCTGGGACCCTCAGCGCCGCACCCTCTCCTACGCCTCGGCCGGCCACCTCCCGATGCTCCTGCGCTGCCCCGACGGAACCATCCTGCGCAGCGAGGAACAGAACGGCCCCCCGCTCGGCACCGGCGACGGCCTGCACGTCTCCCACACCCTGCGCCTGCTCCCCGGCACGACCGGCGTCCTCTATACGGACGGCCTGGTCGAGCGCCGCGACGAGGACATCGACCAGGGCCTGGACCTCCTGGCCCGCACCCTGACCGGCGCGGTCGGCGCCCCCGACGTCATCTGCGCCCGGCTGCTACGAGCGATGGGGGTGACCTCGGAGCACGACGACGACGTCGCCGTCCTGGCCTTCCACCTGCCGGCCGAGGAGGTCGCCGAAAAACCGCTTGCGGAGCTTGACTCGGCGAGGCCACAGGTCTAGTGTTCTTCGAGCTGCCTGGCAGGGAGCACCGGACACGCATCGGCGCGGACGGTCCCGGGGCAGCCAATCCTCTGAAACACCACTTCCCAGGTTCGGGCTGGGTTGCGTCCGCGTTTTCGCGTTCGCGGCTCGGGCCTTATTCGGCGTGCTCGTTTTATCGGATTGCGGTCGATTCGCCTTTCGGGGCAGGGATCGGCTAGAGTTTGAAACGTCGGACGGGGCGTCAAACCCCGGAAGAAACCGGCGAGTTGGATGAAGGAAGCCCGGAAACGGAGCGGAAAACATCTGATAAGCTGGAAACACGAAAGAACGAAGCCCGGAGGGTCCGCTGGAA